>CAYXWE010000100.1:0-8829 GCA_964468145.1 uncultured Pleurocapsa sp. | reverse complement strand
TACCTAAATATAAACATAAAACTGAAGGACGCAATCTACTTATTTACACACTTGGCACTATTAGTAAGCCTTGGTTATCCAAAGGAATAGTTAAATTATCAGGAACGAACCTCTTTGTATCGACAAAAATCAAAGTAGAAAATGTTGTTTAAGCTAGAATTATTCCTAGAATTGGTCAATATGTAATTGAAATTGTTTATGAGAAAAATGAAAATTATACAGTTAACAACAGTACCGCCGTAGCAGCTATTATCCATTTATTGTCAATACTTTATGTATAGCAAATATTTAGCGATTTGATATTAGACTTGTATAGCCGTATCAAGTAAATACTTCTGTTTTCAACAGCGTGGTTGTACGAGGCGGACTCAATCCACCGTACTCCACGCTCAATAGGGACGAGGTTGATTATCCAATTCTGCCACTAATATAATCTTCAGTTTGCTGATTCAGAGGCTTGTTGAACACGTCTTTAGTTCTGCCAAACTCAATCAGTTCTCCCAAATACATAAATGCAGTATGGTCAGAAATACGAGCAGCTTGTTGCATACTGTGAGTAACAATTAAAATAGTCACTCTTTCTCGCAAAGTCCCCATCAATTCTTCAATACTAGCCGTAGCAATCGGATCTAATGCCGAAGTTGGTTCGTCAAACAGAATAATTTCAGGATCTACCACCAAAGCACGGGCAATACACAAACGCTGTTGCTGTCCTCCAGAAAGATTGTAGGCTGATTCATTAAGACGATCTTTTACTTCGTTCCATAATGCCGAAACTCGCAAGGCATCTTCTACTTTCTCATCCATCAGACGGCGGTTGTTTTCACCGCGCACTCGCAAACCATAAGCTACATTTTCGTAGATAGATTTGGGGAAAGGATTTGGTCTTTGAAATACCATACTAATCCGCATCCTTACTTCAATCGGATCGATTTTGCGTCCGAGAATATTTGTCTCCTTATCTAGCCAAATCGCACCTTCGTAACGATTCCCTGGATAGAGATCGTGCATCCGATTAAAGCAGCGTAGAAAAGTAGTTTTACCACAACCAGAAGGGCCAATTAAGGCAGTGACGCTATGTTGGGGAACGGTCATGTTGATGCCCTTGAGAGCATGAAAAGAACCATAATAAAAATCGAGATCGGCAACTTCTGCCTTGGGAATAGAAATAACTTGTTCTTGTGAATTATTAGTTACCATTTAATACCTTTGCGTAATTGAAAGCGGAGAAAAATAGCGATCGCATTAATGCCGAGAGTCATAAAGATCAACACCGTACCCGCAGCAGCAGCATTGATTTCAAAAGCAGCTTGAGGACGGGATACCCAGTTGAACATCTGAATGGGCATAACAGTAAATGGAGCTTGCAGCCATTGAAAAGAAATAAAGGGAAATTCTCCCTTAATGGGAGATTCAGGTAGAAAAGCAATGAAGGTTAGCGCGCCAATAGTAATGATCGGAGCAGTTTGACCGATTGCTCTTGACAAACCAATAATCACTCCCGTAAGAATACTACCAAAGGAGTAGGGCAAAATATGATCCCAAATTGTTTGCCATTTGCTCGCACCAAGGGCATAGGCAGCTTCTCGCAAACCATTAGGTATAGCCCTAATTGATTCTCTGGTAGTGACAATTACCACTGGCAAAATTAATAATGCCAAGGTTAAACCAGCAGATAAAACACTTTGCCCCAAGCGTAATTCGTAGACAAATAGCCCTAACGCTAGCAAACCATAGATAATAGATGGGACACCCGCTAAGTTAGTCACATTGATTTCAATTAAATCTGCTACCCAGTTTTTCTTGGCATATTCTTCTAGATAAATACCTGAAGCTACCCCCAAAGGGATAGCAGCAAAGATAGTAACTAACATCACGAGCAATGTACCAACCCAAGCCGAAAGTATTCCCGCCTTAGCAGCCCGACGACTGGGAAAAGAGGTAAAGAACTCTGGTGTAATTTTTTCTGCCCCTTGAAGTGCCATCTTGAGGGTTAGCCCCAATAAGATAATAGTGGCAACGGTAATTACCATCATGCCTACAAAGGCAAATAAAGAGTTGATTGCTTTACGGCGATTAATACCCGCCCGTAATTTTTTCAGATTGGTTTGCGTAATTTAAATTTAATTAATATATTTCGCGGTATTTTTTGGCGAGAAAATGACCGATTATATTGAGTAACAAAGTCATCAAAACTAGGGTCAAACCCGCAGCAAAAATCGTTTGGTAAGCAAGAGAGCCGTGGGGTAAATCTCCCAAACTTACCTGAGCGATATAGGAAGTAATAGTTGCAGCCTGTTCAAAAGGATTCCAGGTTAAATTAGGTCGCAATCCTGCTGCGATCGCCACAATCATGGTTTCTCCCACTGCACGGGATGTACCCAAAATATACGAAGAACTAATACCCGAAATAGCAGCAGGAAATACTACTTTAATTGCGGTTTGCAGTTTGGTTGCACCCATAGCATAAGAACCTTCTCGCAAGCCTACAGGAACAGCACTCATAGCATCTTCACTGATAGAGCTAATAAAAGGAATCACCATCAAACCCATGACTAATCCCGCCGAGAGAATATTAAATCCTGGTAATTTTGGGAATAAGTTTTGTAAGAAGGGAGTGACATACAACAAAGCAAAATAACCATACACTACCGTAGGAATCGCAGCCAATAATTCTAGGGCTGGTTTGGCTATTTCTCGTACCCTACTACTAGCAAATTCGCTGAGATAGATCGCAGCAATTGTACCTAAAGGAATCGCTACTGCTAAAGCTACCCCCGCACTCATGAAAGTTCCTGAAAGTAAGGGTAGGATACCGTATTGAGGATTGACAAACAAAGGAGTCCATTTTGTTCCTGTCAAAAAACTAATAATGGAAACTTCTTGAAAAAAGGAAATAGACTCTTTGATTAAAATGTATAAAATAGCTATTGTTGTTGCTACAGAAGAACAAGCAGCTAAAAATAAAATAATTTCAATAACCTTTTCTTTAACTTGTCGCGCTACATTCGGTTTATATCTGGAACGCGATTTTGATCTTAAGGTTGTTTGAGCCATAAGTTTTAAGTCATAAAAACAATGTAGGGGCGCAGTAATACTACGCCCTTTTTGGGGATCGATCTGGTGCTAATTTAATCGATCAATTGATACTGTTAATTAAAAAATTGAACCTTATTCAGCAGCAGCGGTAGTACCAGTTTCGCCACTTTCAAAACGAGCAATACCTTCTTGATATTCTTCGGCAGTCAAAGGTACAGAACCAACTTCAGGTACTAAAGCTTCAGCGTTAGTTAAGTAGAAATTAACGAATTCGGCAACTTCGGGTTTTTCTGCTGCAGCAGCATTAACGTAGATGTAGATCGGACGAGATAAAGGCGCGTAAGAACCATCCCGTACCGTTTCTAGCGAAGGAGCAACAGGCCCTTCTCCATTATCGATCGCGATCGCTTTTAATTGATCTTGGTTTTCTTCATAATAGGAATAACCAAAGTACCCTAAAGCATTAGGATCGCTAGATACACCCTGTACTAATACGTTATCGTCTTCGCTAGGAGTATAGTCGGTACGGCTAGCACCTTCTTCGCCGTTTATTTTATCGGTAAAGCCATCAAACGTACCAGAATCTGCACCAGGGCCATATAAAACAAACTCGCCATCGGGCCATTCGGAGTTAACCTGACTCCAGTTAGTAATTTCTCCTTCAGATTCGGGACCCCAGATTGTACTTAGCTCTTCTACAGTCATGCTTTCGATGGGGTTTTCTGGGTTGGCAACTACTGTAATTGCATCAAAAGCTACGGGAATCTCAATGTATTCCACGCCAGCAGCTTCGCACATCGCCATCTCTTCTTCTTTAATTTGACGAGAAGCATTAGAAATATCGGTACGAACAGCCTCATCACCAGAACAGAATTTTTTAAATCCGCCACCAGTACCAGATACACCAACTGTTACCTGAGTTTCACCTTGTTTTTCGATTTGATACTCTTCAGCTACAGCCTCAGTAATGGGATATACGGTACTCGAACCGTCAATTTTAATAAGAGAACCATCTTGGGATTTTACTGCGGGTACTACCAAGGCTACAGACGCAGCAGCAGCAGCAAATACACCTGCTGCTTTAAATCCTTTTTGCTTATAATCCATCGATTTTGATACTTAGTTAATTTTGTAATTATGTGTAATTTTTTTTCATGAGGCTGATGCCACCTCTGAAATATTACTGGGACACAATTAGCACTAAGTAAAACATAGGTTAAGGTCTTATTATAAAAATGTAAATTTTAAGTAAAATTACTTACTGTTATCAGACAATTTTTTGTAGCTATGGTTAGAAAAGCGCGATCGCTCCTTGCTATCCCAAAGGTAATCGCCTTTTTAAGTAATAATTGATAAAAGATGTAGAAATGTAAACTTTTATAGGTCTTATTAATCATGAAGTTACCAGAATTAGATGTTAGAACTATCGATCGCGTAGTGGAAATGGCATGGGAAGATAGAACTCCTTTTGCTGCCATTGAAACTCAGTTTGGTTTGAAGGAAAAAGAAGTAATTGCCTTGATGCGCAAAGAAATGAAACGCTCTAGTTTTAAGATGTGGCGCAAACGAGTGACAGGAAGAAAAACTAAGCATTTAGCCAAAAGAGACTTTATTGAAGGAAGATTTCGTTGCCCCGAACAAAAATAAAAGATTTATTTTCATTTGGGCGATAAAATAAATATCCTCATCCATCCTCGATCCTTAATCCCTTAATTATGTCTTATTGGCGCGATCGCATCTCTAAATTCAGTGGCAAAACTCGCTTTGTTGTTTCTCGTATCTTTATTCATCTGGGGGGAGAAGAAATTGCACCTATGCTGGGAATATTGAACCGCGTCGCCCGCGAAGCAATTGAGGCTGATGGCGATTTGGAAGTATTGGGAGAAGGATTGGTATCTGTCTGTCAAAACCTGTTGCAAATGAGTACTTACTGGCAGTCTGCTAGCAATGAAGGGGATGTAGTTTGGGATGAAGGAGAAGCAGGAGACTATGTAAACGAACTATTTACCGACTCCGCACAGCGGTATATGAGCGAGATCGATACCAGTCAGGATCTAGAGGATAACGAGCCTTTATCTTTGCCCGTTACGCGCAACTTAGTCATTATGATTACTGTAGCCTTTGAAGGAGAATCGCCAGATTTAGAAAATAATTTAGCAGACTTGGAGGCCTTAGAATACGGACTAAAAGCCTTAATAAATCTCCACTATCAAGAAAAACTCAGAGCAATTCAAATCCACTTTTCCCCTGCCAAACTGGGAGATGAATTAAATGGCGAACAATTATTGCTTAATTTCCCCGAATTAATTCCTCTATAGAGCGATCGCTCATTATATTCGACTCAGCAAGCGATCGATGAGCTAATGATAATCACTTAATGATACAGCAGACTGCATAACTATCCAGTACATCATCCATTAAACTGACAACGAAGAGAATCAGTCTATCTGTGTTTATCTGCGTTCATCTGCGGATGAATTAAACTATAGCCTTTCTCAAATCGATATCAAATATGCTGTAAATGCTAAATGCTAAATGTAATGACTTACCAAGAACGACCAAAGTCTGTTAAGTTTTCTAAATACGTAAGTCCAACATTACAGATAGCAGATCGTGTCTCGAAATAAAGTCAAACCTTCAGATCGCCCCTTATCCAGATTATTAAATTACGCAGACAAGTACAAAACTGTTATTTGGCAAGCTACTGCTTGTTCGGTTCTCAATAATTTATTTGACCTTGCACCCCCTGCCATTATTGGTGCTGCGGTAGATGTGGTGGTGCAAAAAGAGGACTCTATAATAGCGCGTTTCGGCATTACCGATATCTTTGGGCAACTCTTAGTTTTGTCTTTACTTTCTGCAGTTGTTTGGGTTTTGGAGTCAGTTTTTGAATATGCCTACACGAGACTGTGGCGCAATGTAGCTCAAGATATACAGCACGACATTCGTCTCGATGCCTACAGTCACGTTCAAGATTTGGAATTAGCTTATTTTGAAGAAACTAGTACTGGAACGTTACTATCTGTTCTCAATGACGATATTAACCAACTAGAGAGATTTTTGGATGTTGGTGCAAATGAAATTATTCACGTAGTTGCTACTGTACTGATTGTTGGCGGTTCGTTTTTTGTACTGACTCCCAACATTGCTTGGATGGCGATTATTCCTATTCCGATTATTGTTTGGGGTTCGGTAGCGTTCCAGGGATGGCTTGCACCGAGATATGCAGATGTGCGGGAAAAGGTAAGTATTTTAAATTCTCGTTTGGCTAATAACCTCAGTGGTATTACAACAATTAAAAGCTTTACTACCGAACAATACGAAATAGAAAGGCTGCGCAAGGATAGTAACACCTATCGAGAGAGTAACCAAAAAGCGATCGCCTTATCTGCTGCTTTTATTCCATTAATTCGCATGATTATTTTAGCTGGCTTTACAGGAATCCTGCTTTATGGCGGGGTTCAAGCTGCATCTGGGGCTTTAGCCGTCGGTACGTATAGTGTCTTAGTATTTATTACTCAAAGATTATTATGGCCTCTAACTCGTTTGGGGCAAACCTTCGATCTTTATCAAAGGGCGATGGCTTCAATTACGCGAGTAATGGATCTTTTGGATACCCCGATTAATATTAATTCGGGAGAGAAGGCTTTAGCTTTATCAGAAATTAAAGGAGAAGTTCGCCTCGACGATATTACCTTTGCTTATAACCAACGAGAACCCATAATCAAAAACCTTTCTTTACATATACCTGCAGGACAAACTATTGCTATTGTTGGGGCGACTGGTTCGGGTAAAAGTACCCTGGTTAAATTATTACTGCGACTATATGAAATCAAGTCAGGTAGTATTACTTTAGACGGGCAAAATATCAAAGATATAGTGCTGTGGGATCTGCGTCGGGGAATTGGTTTAGTTAGCCAGGATGTATTCCTCTTTCACGGTACAATCGTCGAAAATATTAGCTATGGTTCGCCCGATGCAACCTTAACTCAAATTGTAGAAGCAGCAACGATCGCCGAAGCGGATGAATTTATCCATCGGCTTCCCCAAGGTTACGATACGGTGGTGGGAGAACGGGGTATAAAACTATCGGGAGGGCAAAAACAAAGAATTGCGATCGCCAGAGCAATTTTGAAAGATCCGCCAATTTTGATTTTAGACGAGGCAACATCGGCAGTAGATAATGAAACCGAAGCAGCGATCGCCCGTTCTTTAGAAAAGATTACTCAAAACCGAACTACTATTGCGATCGCTCATCGTCTGTCTACCATCAGACATTCTGACTGCATCTATGTAATGGACTATGGCGAATTAATCGAACGGGGTACTCACGAAGAATTACTAGCCCAGAATGGTGCTTATGCTAATCTGTGGCGGGTACAAACAGGCGATCGATTGGGCAAACAGTTAACCATGTAATGCTTATTGGAGCTATGAGTAACAATAATCTTAGGTATTAATAGTTATTTGTTATTAGTCATTTGTTATTAGTCTTAGGTCAAAAACTTAGGACTTATGGGCATAGGTATAATGTAGAAGCTTACTAGCTGTTTGCCTCTAGGAATTCGTCATTTTGCGTTAGCCAGTAAGCCCAAGCAATCAAAACAAATTGAAAGGGCAATCTAATTGCTTGAAACCAATTACCGTCAGGTATATTGTCAATATGAATATGATTAACCGCCATATTGATATTGGCAGGATAAACTGCGATAAAAAGGATCGCTAAACCCCAAGCAGCAGCCTGATTTATTCTAGGAATCAATAAACCAATCCCGCCCAATACTTCTGCCACTCCTGTAAAGTAAACCATCGTCGCGGGATAAGGTAACATCGGAGGATAAATTTTGAAATACACGCCATCGGCAAAGAAATGAGATAGCCCAGCTAACACCATTAGCACTGCTAACAAAATTTGAAAGGTTTGTTTCTTTTCTAAAATTAGATTGTTAAATAACTTTTTGATTATTTCCATAATTAATAGCTAATAGCTAATAGCTATTAGCTATTAGCCATTAAAAGCTATCAACTATCAACGTCATATATTTAAGTCTAGGCGTTTACTACAGCACCACCATTAGGATGCAATACCTGTCCTGCAAAATAGGAAGAATCGTCAGAAGCCAGGAAAACAAAACTGGTAGCGACTTCTACTGGTTGACCGGGACGTTTCATGGGGACTTGTTTGCCAAAGCCTTCTACTTGTTCGGCAGGGAAAGCATCGGGAATAAAAGGAGTCCAAATCGGGCCAGGAGCAACTCCATTGACGCGAATACCTTTTTTCAATAACGACTGAGATAAAGAGCGAGTAAAGGCTAAAATTGCACCTTTGGTTGTAGAGTAACTTAGCAATGGGGCATTTCCTGTATAGGCATTAATCGAAGTGGTGTTAATAATCGAACTACCTTCTTTGAGGTGGGGAATAGCTGCTTTACAGAAGTAGAACATGGCAAAGATATTAGTGCTAAAGATGCTACCCAGGCGCGCGGAGTCAATACCTTTTAATGTTTCGGGATCTTCCATATACTGTTCGGCTGCATTATTGACCAGAATATCTAGCCTGCCCAACTCATCTACTGTTTTCTGTACTGCTTCGGCACAAAACTGCTCGTTACTAATGTCGCCAGGAATTAACAAGCATTTTTGACCTTCTGCTTCGACTAATTCCTTAGTTTTTTTGGCATCTACCTGTTCGTCAAGATAGACAATTGCTACATCTGCACCTTCTTTAGCATACAATACTGCAACAGAGCGACCGATACCACTGTCACCTCCAGTAATTAGAGCTACTTT
>CAYXWE010000099.1:7718-8877 GCA_964468145.1 uncultured Pleurocapsa sp. | reverse complement strand
TGCGGGTTGCGGACATACCCTCAAAGAATACGGTCATATTTTGGCAGACGATCCGCAATACGTGGAGAAGGCAGAAGCATTTGCCCATAAAGTTAAAGATATCCAAGAATTTTTATCAGAAATAGAACTAACTGCCGAATTACATCCTTTAACTTCCCAAGAATTAAACATTGTTTATCAAGACGCTTGTCATCTATTGCACGGTCAAAAAATTAGCTTACAACCCCGTCAACTGTTGCGCAAAATTCCTGGAGTAAAATTACGCGAACCTTTAGATGCGGGATTGTGCTGTGGTAGTGCGGGAATTTATAATATGCTCCAACCAGAAACCGCAGCGGAATTAGGCAAGCAAAAAGTCACTAATTTAATAAATACTGGTGCAAGTGCGATCGCTTCTGCTAATCCTGGTTGTTCTTTACAAATTCAAAAACATCTAGAAGATCTTGATTTACCAAGTTCTAAGATTAAATTAATGCACCCTATCGAATTATTAGACTATTCAATTCAAGGTAAGAAATTAATCTAGGAAACTCGGCTTAGATCTGTTAGATCTGTTCTATTTGGATTGTCGAGATTTTCGCATGGTCAATATCACTACTAAAATCTAAATCTAGACTGCCGTCTTGTGCATTTACAGAAAATGTCCGTTTTATTGCCTCATTTTGATTATTATCTGCACTTTGGTAGATGTCGAGATCCTCAATAGCACTTTGATTTTCTATCTCTACATCAAAAACTCTTTGATTTGATTTGTCCCAGAAAATCTCAGCAAAACCTAATTCAACCTGATATTCTCCATTTTCTACTGGTATGTCATAGGAGAAATTTTTACCAAAGCGTTCGCTTTGGAATAAAGTATCATCTTGAGTATTATCAATACCTGCGGTAGTAGAATAAGTCGAGCCGCCCTGAGAAAAACTATCCCCACTCCACTGATTGCCATCTTCATCGGTAAAAGAACCACCTCCAGCATTAATGCGAATCGTTTGTGAGTCAGCCTCAGGTGTGGGTTGAAATTCAGGTGTGGGTTCGGGTTCAAACTCTGGTTGAGGTTCAAACTCTGGTTGAGGTTCAGGCTCTGGTGTGGGTTCGGGTTCGGGTGTCGGCGATGGATTGTTCTGCCCTAAATTAGCATTTAAAAATTCTAGAGCATCATTGG
>CAYXWE010000099.1:0-7618 GCA_964468145.1 uncultured Pleurocapsa sp. | reverse complement strand
GGCGATGGATTGTTCTGCCCTAAATTAGCATTTAAAAATTCTAGAGCATCATTGGCAGTTCCATCTTCATCACCAGTAATGGCATAATACATCATTCCTGCATCGGAAGGATCGTTGACTTTAGAGCCTGCATTTTCCATCAACTCCCGAGCTTCTTGGAGAATGGGATTGTCCGTATTGTCTAATTGTTCCCAATTGTCGCTTCTAAAGCCCTTATCATCTGGTACGCCGTTTTGATCTTGGATTTGAATTTTGTTGATCTGGGGAAAGTCTTGTTCTATATCGCTCCAAGTTCTAGCTTCAGAGATTCCAGGTAAACTGATTGTATCGTGTTGTTCGTTAAACACTCTGTTGTGTGAAACTAAAGTAATATTATCGAGATTATTTGGGTTAGTTTCTTCCAAAGCTCGATATACTGATTCCATTGGTCCGCCTTCCAATGACAATACTTTTTCACCTGAGTTAAAAATGTCTGCTAACTCATCAGTTGTTTGTGAAACATTTGCTTGATAGTCATATGTATCGATACCTAATTTTTCGGCAAATGCAGCACTTTTTCTCATCTCCTCAGCCCGTTGGGTATTTGGCTCAGTAAGATTATTATTATAAAAAAATTCAGATTTTTGAGTTATTCCTCCTGCCTCTGCCAAAACAGCAGATATTGGTAATGCAGCAATATCATCTGGATCGTTATTATTACCGTCAAAATGAAAAATAACCCGATCGAATTGAGCCAAGTTTACTTTTTCTGCCATGATGAAACCTCATGCTTTTTTATTGTTTAAAGTAACCAAGTAAATTGAGATCGCGAATATATAGTAATAACTTTTTTAGCAATAAACATACTAATGTAGTCTGTTTATTTAGTTTTGAAAATATTAAATAGATAGCTAAAAAAGTTGATATTTTCTTGGTACTTACTAGGAAGATAGTATCAAAAATGGCTCGATTGCTTAAAGTATTAATATCGATTTTAAAGTTTTATTTATTATTTAATTCTATTTAATAGTTTTATTTGATCTATAGTTAATTTGCATTCAGAATATTCCATATTCTTATATTATTAATTATTGCTCAACAAAAGCAAATAAAAAAGCACTGTTTTAAACGCAAACAGTGCTTTTTTTCGCTAATTATGTAAATGAAGAAAAGAGTTAAATTGAAGCAAAATAATCTCTCTCGATTCTTTTCTTCTGACTAAGTTTTCAAAGCTTCAAAATACAAAGTACACTCACAACGTATCTCTAGTATTCTGCGTTAACAGCTAGATCGTATATCGTTACTAATACCAGTACGAGAGAAAGAGACAATATGTCCATGTACTTGCAACTTTCCTCTAAATGTAACTGGGATTTGCTCCGCAGTTTGTCAACTGCTATTATATTAAGCTTTTTTACTGTAGGTTGTCAAATATAGCAATCCTATTTGAGTTGCCAACATTATCTAGTCCCAAAGTCATTTGTTGTTAGTCATTAGTTATTGGTCATTAGGGTTTTCACAAATGATGAGTAACATTCGGCGAAAATCAGACCCAATATTTATTTAATGATTTTCTGTTAAAGGTAATTGTTGTTCGTCTAAAGATTTGGGTACATCAAATAATACCGTAGTCATATAGTTTTCTGCCCATTCTTCTCCAAAAGCCTTTTCCAAAACGCGACGAGTTTTATCGTTCTGCTGCTGTTTGTTGCAATAATACTGCTGCCCTGCTAAATACAGTTGCTGTTGCTGATGAGATAAAGTTGGTACTTGCGTTGCTTGCTGACAATGGATGCGCAAATAATTAGCAGCTAGATCCAGAAAATTTTGCTCTTCTTCAAGATTATGGGGACGCACAAACAGACAATAGTCCGAAAAAATATCTGCCCAGGGCGGTAACTCTCTTACTTCCGTAAAATCTGCTTTGGGCAAAGCACTCAAGTATTCATTATAAGAAGGAGACAAAACGCGATCGGGACTAGTAGGAGAAAGATCGGCGATCGCAGCACTAATTCCACCTCTACCGGCTACAATATCACAACCAAACATGGGCAAAGGATATTCAGGACGAGGAAACATGACACAATGAAGAATATCCAAATTTTTTCCTACCTTGGCTAATTCCAAGTGCATCTTGCGAAATTCTGGGGTTTGATAGCAACGATTTTCGATCCGCAGTTTTTCTCCTTCTAATTTACCTTCAACATACCCCAATCCTTCTGGTAGAGAATAGGGAGATAATTCTAAATATTTTTGCCAATAATTGATAATTCGCTCGGCAAGGCGATGGATTAAAGGGTGTTGTTCTTGACGCAGAGAAGGTTGAGAAGTTTCTAACATTACGAATTATAAAAATGCTTCATCAAGGCAAGTAAAAAATAGTAGCCAGAGATGTTTATATATTTAACGATATACTGAGGACTGACTTTATAGATATATTTAGCTATTAATCGTAATAGATTGAGAGTACAGGAGATACAATTATGTTTGGTTTGGGCGTACCCGAAATAGCTGTCATTGGTTTGGTAGCAGTGCTAATATTTGGTCCTAAAAAAATTCCTGAAATTGGTAGCGCGCTGGGTAAAACTATACGGGGTTTCAAAGAAGAAATGGATAATCCTGGCTTAGATGAAACTTCTGAATCAGAGCAGAAATAAAACAATATAGCTAATCATCAACAACCAAGAATTTATTACCTAGCACGAGGGATTAATTTATTAAACCAAGTTTCAAAGCGATCGCCTAAGGCAGTCAAAGAATATTCTACTTCTGCCTGTTGGCGACAAGCGCAGCGATCGATTTTGTCGATTTGATTAATTGCAGTAATTAATCCAGACACACTATCTGGCTCGACCAAAAAACCCGTGCGCTCGTGCTTGACGATTTCTGAAGGGCCTCCGCGCCGATAAGCAATAATAGGTACGCCACAGGCCAAAGCTTCAATCGCCACATTGCCAAAAGCTTCAATCCAACGAGGTGTCATCAGTAAAGCACGACATTTGCCCAATTCTTTTTGTAGATCGTGAGTATTTAGAAACCCCTGGTACTCAATGGGTGCTTGGGGAAAATCGCGACATATTTTTGACCAGTAGTCTCGATCTTGTATTTTGCCAAATATTTTTAAGGTCGTACCAGTTTCATTTACTGCTGCCACCGCGTCTTCTAGGGCTTTTTCAGGGGCGATACGACCGAGCCAAGCCAAACCTTCTCCAGGAGTCTCGTTGAACTGGTAAAGGGCTAAATCTATGGCACTGCTAAGAATTTCGCAATCACTAGCAAAAGGAAACGTATCTGCTTGAGATTGAGTATAAACGCCAAATGTTCCTGGATACTGCTCTATCGTTTGCTGCATTATGCGATCGCTTTCTGCGGTCATCGATCCCATACTAATAAAGTGAGCAATCGTAGTTTCGCAAAAAGGAGTCAAATAAAATGGCAACCAGTCAAAAGCAAAATTGACCAGCAAATCATATTTATACTGTACCTTGCGAGCATAATCCCACATATTAGCTAGTACTGCATTATGGGGCATACAGACAGGAACATCTCGGCTTAGGGTCTGTACGGGAATTTGTAAATTACCTTCAATCTCAATTACAGGGATATTAGTTAACCAGGAGTCTTGGGGTGCAACTACTTCGATTTGATGTCCCCGACCACTCAGTTCTTGAGCCAAATTCTGTATTGTTAATTCTACTCCTCCTCCCTGCCCCGAACCTAAAGCACCAACAGAGGTAGATAGAAAAAGAATTTTTGACATATATAATATATATTTTTAATAATAATTAAATTGAATGATGGGAGTTATCATTACTCCCATGAGCGCTCGAATTGGAGTCAATGCGAATACTACTGTCTCTAGAGGCAGCAGCATCAGATATCTCATTAAACTTTTCTAAAGCCCATTGAGCGGTTTGTTGTATCTCAAGCTCGTCATCGTCTACCATTTTTGATAATCGGATGGTGACGAAAGAAACAGACTGATACAGATTAGTTAAATCTTGAATCGCATTTTTTCTTACTTCGGGATCGTCATCTTGAGAAGAAGTTAATTGGGCATGATGAACACTATTAAAACTACGGTTGGCAATTCTATCTATCGCCTCAAAAATTAAGCTTTTTTCTAAAGAATCAACTTTAGGTATAGTTTTAATCAAGGGTTCTACTGCTCTACAATCATTACTGTAACCCAATTCCCAAATTGCTTTTCTTCTCAAATCCTTCGTTATATTGGTGTTTTCAATTCGATCGCTTTGATGTAAATCTTGAATTAATTCTAAAACCACATCAATTTTAGTTTCTGTACTATCCGCAGTTGTTATGGTTAATTGACCCATAATATCGGAGTCTACAATGATATCGGCATCATTGTAGAAAAATGTATTTTTCGATGTTTCTGAGGTTTTCATTTCTGGCTTAGGAATACTATTTTTTTTGTCTACAATAGAATCTTTATTTAGCAGAAGATCGTTATCGAATTCTTCTTCTAAATTAATCCCCATCATCATGAATGAAGATTTTTCAAATGATTCGTGGAGTTTTTCTGGTATTACTATAGATGATTCTTTGGTAATTTTATGATTTTGTCGATCTCTATCGTCTAAAATGTCAAACGATTTCTTAGATTCTGCTGAGCCATCTTTCTCTTCTTTGAAAAGAATAAAAACCATAAATAGAAACAAGATTGAAGTGGCAAATATCCCCACTTTTGACCACTGTTCGTTCGTTATTTCAGAAAGATCGCGATCTGTTTGTTGAGTAATTACAGAGGATTGCGATTTAAAATTTTGAATAGAGTTAGGTTCGACATCAGCCAATTTATTAACATTTATATCTATATTATTTTGAACCTTCTCTTTTCCCTGCGTACAATGGGCAGGATAGATAATAGAACTTGATACAACAAAATAAATAATTGTAAAAATATGGCGGTGTCTAGTTATCATAATTTAGTTGGCGATTCAAGTAACTCTAGATTTGGATCTTAGTTAGCGGAGAAAGGCTGTAAACTGGGAAATAATTAAAATTTAAAATGCTGATGGCACGCCCTCCCCACTTTGGCAGAGCTTACTAAATCGTAACATTGAAACAAATCTAGAAATAAATCTAAATTCCTTCGAGGGTTACAAAAAAATAGTAAAGTTTTAAAATAATAAAATAATAGATAAACCGATTAATATCCAACGGGCGTTTATAGGCATAAGTAAATTGACAGAGCAATTCAAACAATCTCCCCAATTACCTAAATTACCAACCTCTGCGATTGAATCAGACCGCAGCCTGCAGGCAAAAAGTCAACAATGGTTTGAATACCCAGTTAAGGCTCAACCCCATCATACAGATTATGCGGGCATTGTCTGGCACGGAACATATTTAACCTGGATGGAAGAGGCGAGGGTAGAGTACCTCCGTTCTATTGGCATAGAGTTTGCGGATTTGGTAGCTATGGGGTGCGATTTACCCGTGGTCGAACTATCCCTGCGCTATCATTTACCAGTTCGTTTGGGAGTATCCGCTATCGTCAAAGCCCGTCTATTACCAACCACAGGAGTTCGGATAAATTGGGACTATGAAATTCGCTCCTATGACGAACAAGAATTATTCGTCACGGGCAAAGTAGTTTTGGTAGGAGTAGATAGTGAGAAAGGTAAAATTATGCGGAAATTACCTCCTGCGGTTGAAGACGCTCTAATTAGACACGCTACAGCCTAATTAAAGTAACGGCAATATTACCTCCAAAACAAACATCCACATCTGTTCCGGGGGTGCGATCGCGATCGCTATATTTTCCTTGATAATGATAAATATCGTTCTCTTGTCGAAAGTTTACAGGTAAGGGATCGATACTCGGCTGACATAAAATTATTTTAGGCTGCGCTCGATCGGGTTCGAGATGAGGCAGATTAACGTTCCAAAAACTACCAGGGGGCAAAGGACGAGATAACAAATCTTCTAATATCCGACTCGTCCAACGGGTAGCTACTGCCCAATCAATTATTAATGGTTTTTTAATCCAGTGAGAAATAGCAATACCAGGAATACCATGGATGGCAGCTTCTCTCACTGCTGCTATCGTCCCCGAAATATAGACGTCTGTACCCAGATTTCCTCCTGCATTAATGCCCGATAAAACTAGCTTGGTATCGGTTGCGATTTGACTAATTGCTATGCGAGTACAGTCTGCAGGAGTACCATCAAGAGCATATTTGGTATTAGACCTTTGTTCTAGCTTCATGCCTCGATGAGTTGTTACCTGATGTCCGCAGCCAGAATACTGTTTATTGGGAGCAACAATTATATTTTCTCCAGTAACAGCCTCTTGTAATGCTTGAATGCCTGGAGCATCAATACCATCGTCGTTAGTTAAAATAATAGTCATGTTAATCGTTGGTGGCAGTTTTGCTCGCTGTACTCATACTTTAAATTAACCGCTTAACAAAAATCAAAATCTTTTATTGACCGAGATAAGCTTCGAGTACTTCGGAGTTATTTTGAATTTCTTTTGGCGTGCCGACTGCTAAGTTTGTTCCCTCAGCTAAAACCCAAACGCGATCGCATAGATTCATAATTACGTCCATATTGTGTTCGATTACTAAAAAAGAAATACCCTGTTGATTCCAGTCGAAAATATGCTCGCAAATTTGATTAATCAAAGTTGGGTTGACTCCTGCTGCGGGTTCGTCCAGTAAAATTAGTTTGGGATTAGTCATCAGAGTGCGAGCCATTTCTAGTAACTTTCTCTGTCCTCCAGATAAAGCCCCTGCATAATCTTGAGCCTTAGCAGCTAATCCTACCGATTCTAAAATTGCCATAGCTTTTTCTTTACTGGCTCTTTCTTCAGTGCGAAATTTACCTTGTTGAAACCAAATTTTAAAAAAATTTTCTCCCGTTTGATTTGGCGTAGCTAACAGCATATTTTCCAATACAGATAAACGAGATAAGACTCTGGCTACCTGAAAAGTGCGTATAAATCCTTGAGTAGCAATCTTGTGGGGCGGTAAGTTCTCGATCGCCCGACCGTCGAACAAAATACTACCGCTATCGGGCTTAATAAAATTGGAGAGTAAATTAAATAAGGTTGTTTTTCCCGCACCATTGGGACCAATTAATCCTGTAATACTGCCACGATTCACTTCGATACGGGCATTGTTTACCGCTTTAATGCCACCAAAGCTTTTGTGTAGTCCTGTTGCTTTGAGTAATGAATCTTCTGGCTGTTGCACTTTTGTTAATTCGTATTTCTTGGTGATTTCTCTAAAATACCAAAAATTTTCGTTTCAGTATTGGAGTCAATTTATGACCGATGACAACTAAGCAAGTGTCCAGTACTGACAACACATCTACTTAAAGAAAAATTAAGGTAGTAAATAGAAGGTTGCAAATCATAGTTCATTAATGACCCAGCTAAAACCACAGCAAACCCCCCCCAAAATTAATTCAAAATCGGGTAAAGACTTAGATTCTCGCATATCTCCTTGGGTAGCGAGAATAGTTTACCCCTTGGGATGTTATTTAGTTTTGCCTCTTTTCTTTAAAAAAATTGAAATCACAGGACAAGAAAACATTCCCAAAAACGATCCTGTAATTATTGCACCGACACATCGCTCTCGTTGGGATGCTTTGATCGTTCCTTATGCTG
>CAYXWE010000098.1:0-8902 GCA_964468145.1 uncultured Pleurocapsa sp. | reverse complement strand
ACAATACAAGCCCCCTTCCGCGACTGTCCTACTTTGTCTAATATTTCTCTCGGGGGTATGGCGATCGCCATACCTGCTCCATTTTGGTCGTCTATCGCTCAAATGAATCTAATTGAATTTGCCCAAACCTTAAAACAATGGGCAAGTTTCGTCAATCTTAAACGCTTTTGTTCTTCTCCCAGGCAAAAGAAGAAGCCCAAACCCAAACCGACTTATGATCCCAAACATCCTCATCGCTCTACCGCTCGGCTTCTTCAGTACCACAAACAGTACAAATGTTCACCTTAACAGGGGTAGACTTATGCACATAGGTCTATTCATTATTGGCGATCGCAACTCCTGCTAACCACGAAGTAGTCCAGGCACTTTGGAAATTGAAGCCTCCTGTTACTCCATCAATATCTAAGATTTCTCCTGCAAAATATAAGCCAGGACATTTTTTGCTTTCCATGGTTTTGAAATTAACTTCTTTGAGACTGACGCCACCGCAGGTAACAAACTCTTCTTTAAATACTCCCTTACCTTTGATTTGATATTGTCCTTGAACTATTTCTGCTACTAACTGGTTTAATTCTTTTTTGCTAATCTCAGACCAAACTTTACTAGGACTAATATGGCAGTAATTAATAAAGCTTTGCCAAAGACGCTTGGGTAATTTAATGGGGCAATAATTAACTATTTTCTTTTTGGGATTAGTTTGTTTTATCTGAAGTAAATTCTGCTTTAAAGTCTCCTGGTTGTATTCGGGCAACCAATTAATCTGTAAATTGGAACTATATTTAAGTTCGTGTAGAAATCTAGCACCCCAAGCAGATAACTTAAGGATAGCAGGGCCACTTAGCCCCCAGTGAGTAATCAACAAGGCACCATTTTGTTCTAGCTTATGTTTTCCTTTACCCAAACGTACCTGAGCATTATTGACGCTAACTCCTGCCAAACCTTGTAGACGAAGATCTTTGATATTAAAAGTAAACAGAGAAGGTACAGCAGACTCAATTTTGTGTCCCAGGTTTTTTGCCCACCGATAGCCCAAAGGATTACTACCCGTAGCAATTAACAGGCGATCGCATTGCAATACCCGTTCGTTTTTTAACTCTACCTGAAAATAGCTATTATTCTTGGAATCTAAAAATTGCTTGACTGATTTAACACCTGTCCCCGCACGCAAATCAACTCCTGCTTGTTGGGCTGCTTTCATCAGGCAGTCAATAATTGTTTGGGAACTATCGGTAACGGGAAACATCCTACCGTCAGCCTCAGTTTTTAATTTAACTCCCCGCGACTCGTACCACCTCACCGTATCTTGGGGTTGAAAACGAGTAAACGCCCCCCGTAAAGCTTTACCTCCTCTGGGATAATTTTCAATTAAACGCGCAGGATCGAAACAGTGATGGGTAACATTACACCTCCCACCACCAGATATACGGACTTTAGCCAGGGGTTTGCTTCCAGCCTCTAGTAAAGTTACCCTGAGGTTAGGATTTGCTTCAGCACAGGCGATCGCACCAAAGAAACCCGCAGCACCACCACCAATAACAATTACCTTCAAACTTTTTACTTCCGCTAATATCTACGAGTTTTCAAAATTCCTAATGCCAAGCCCGATATTACTGCACTCATCCCCAAAGTCATAATCGTGCCTCCAGGAATAAAAGTCAGAAAGCCAATTCCTCTTAATACGTATAGGGTAATAAAACCCATTGATGAGAGAAAGAACAGGTTGAGTAATGTTAACATCATGTTATATATTCCCAATAACTACTCTAGGTTGCGATGGGTAAAAGGTTTAGCATCTGTACCAGTATAGGTAGCAGCAATATGACCGTCTCCAGTTACTTTATATTTATAAGTCACTAAACCTTCTAAACCAACTGGGCCACGGGGAGGCATTTGTTGGGTACTGATGCCTACTTCTGCACCAAAACCATAACGAAAACCATCGGCAAAGCGAGTCGAACAGTTATGATAAACTCCTGCAGCATCTACTCTATTCTGAAATGTATCTGCGGTTTGACTATCCTCAGTGACGATCGCGTCGGTATGTTTTGAACCGTATTCGTTGATATGGGCGATCGCACTATCTACAGAATCTACTATTTTGATTGCTAGAATTAAATCGCTATATTCTGTGCGCCAGTCATGTTCGTCAGCGGGGTTGACATTAATTACTTTTTGTGTTGTGGCATCTCCCCGTAACTGGACGCTCTTATCGGTTAAAGCAGTAGCCACTGCAGGTAGAATTGATTCTGCTAAATCTTGATGAACCAATAAAGTCTCGATCGCATTACAGGCTGCAGGATAATGGGTCTTGGCATCTACAGTGATTTTAATTGCCTTATCGATATCGGCTGCTTTGTCTAAATAGAGATGACAAATCCCATCTGCATGACCCAATACGGGAATACGAGTATTATTTTGAACGTACTGCACAAAAGAATTAGAACCTCTGGGAATAATTAAATCTACGTAGCGGTCTAAATCTAATAATTGTTCGATCTCTTCTCTGGTAGTTAGTAACTGTACTGCATTAGAATCTACTTCCGTAGACTCCAAACTCTCACAAATTACCTTAGTTAAAATTTGACAAGAATTAATTGCTTCAGATCCCCCTTTAAGAATGACTCCGTTACCAGATTTAATCGCTAAACTAGTAATCTGAATTAAAGCTTCGGGACGGGCTTCAAAAATAATTCCTAATACCCCCAAAGGACAAGTAACCCGTTTTAAAACCAAACCTTCATCTAACTCCCGATGAATCTGGTTTGCCCCAATGGGATCTTCTAACTTTGCCACATCTCGTACTCCTGCGATCGCAGCATCTAATTTAGATTCTCCCAACTTTAATCTGGCATATAGTGCGGGTGCGATATTGTTTTCTTCTGCTATTTCTAGGTCTTTTTGATTGGCAGCAATTATATCTAGTTTAGCCACTTCTAAAGCCCCAGCTACTTTCTCTAAGGCTGCATTTCTAGCTGCTGTAGATAATACCGCCAGTTTTCCTGCTGCGATACGAGTTTTTTGAGCAATTTCGACTAATGAGGGCGATGTTATTTGTTGGGCAACCATAATTGAATAGGGGAGTGGGGGAGTAGGGAGTACAACTACACTTAATAAAAACTTACTCTAAAAGTATTAACAATTTTATCAGTTGCTAGTTCTATGTTCTCAGTTTAAAGAATTATTAAGTAACAAAAAATGACAATTTATTATTGAGAATGGGTAACGGGTTTACTAGTAGTCCAAGGTCATGATATGTTGTTGAACATCTAAACAATAAATTTGGACTAGATTGGGGTATCAGTACTAATTTTAAAACTGGGCTTTCGACACAATCGTCACAAGTATTGTAGGGAAAACAAAAGAGCGATCGCGAGTAATCCAAAATTCATCTATTGTGGAAAAAGTACAATTTATCTTATTGACAAGTATTAGTACTCATTGACGAATATTAAAATATATAATGCCCTAATTTGAAACTAGAAAATTATTGGTTATAACTGTTTTTAGTCATTAGTCATTAGTTGTTAGTTATTAGACATACTTTAAAATTAATCTTTAGCTCTGGATTCTCGTTCAATTATTTATTCCGACTCCCAAGGCACTCTGCCATTCAAAGCTTGAACTGGTCGAGCATTATTCCCGATCGCTTCTAAGAAACGGGCGATTTGTAATTTAGATACCTGCACTGGTTGCTTCAACACCAACCAGGTAACAATTTCCGAACAGGGAGGAGTCGTCAACGAGCCTCGATAACGATAGTATCGATTAATATTTTCGGGGAGCAAACTAGCAGCATTAAAGATAAAGTCTTCCGCTTCTTCGGTGCGATCGCTTTGCCAGGGAATGTTATCCCATACCCTATCTAAAGCCCGATTAATCTTTCCGACCGACATCAAAACCGCTAACACGACTAGATCTCCTGTAGCTTTATTTTGATGGACAAAATGCGCCTCCATCCCATAAGCTTTTCCCGATATAAGATGTTCGCTAGGCTGATGGAAATGAAACTGCAATAGCTCGTATTTTTGACCGTCGAGAGTAAGGCTGCTGCCTGGCTGATAATCAACTCGAATGGTGCGACTGTTATTAATAATGCTTAAAGGCGTATCTTGATAATTTAATTCCAAGCTGCCAAAGCTAGCAACAGCACTCGACTGAATATCAATTGGCGACTGTGCCTGTCCTACCGCACAGGTACTAAACTCTGGATCTAATTCTCCCCAAAATTCTGCACCAGTCTCACCCTGATAACTCCAAGTACTAGCGGTTGCTTTTCTAAGTAATGAGGTATTTAAAGCTATCGCCTCTACTAATAAAAATTTTAATAAATCTCTCCGTTCGATCATGCTCAAATTTTAGCTTAATACTGGATCTCGAACGCGATCGCAGTAGTCAAACTTTGATAAGATGAGGAATCTAATTGGAACTACCTATCCTGCCCATGAAATGCGATTACCTGGAGAGGATTCTGAACGCCCGCGTCTATGATGTAGCTCAAGAATCGCCCCTAGAATATGCTCCCAATCTTTCCAATCGATTGCAAAATAAATTGCTCCTCAAAAGAGAAGATATGCAGTCAGTATTTTCTTTTAAGCTGCGGGGTGCGTATAACAAAATGGCACAGTTACCAATTAATATTTTACAAAAGGGTGTGATTGCAGCTTCGGCAGGAAATCACGCTCAAGGAGTAGCCTTATCCGCCAAGCAACTCGGCACGACAGCTATTATAGTAATGCCCGTAACTACGCCCCAGGTAAAAATAGATGCGGTTATTGCTCGTGGAGGAGAAGTAGTATTACACGGAGATACCTATGATGATGCTTGCGCTCATGCCAAACAGCTATGTCAAGCCAAAGGCTTAACTTTTATCCATCCCTTTGACGATCCCGACGTGATTGCAGGACAAGGAACAATTGGCATGGAGATCTTACGGCAGTATCAAAAGCCAATTCACGCCATCTTTGTCGCTATTGGTGGTGGCGGTCTAATTGCAGGAATTTCCGCTTATATCAAAAGATTGCGCCCAGAAATCAAGATTATCGGCGTCGAACCTGTAGATGCTGATGCTATGTCGCGATCGCTCAAGGCTGGCTATCGGATTTGTTTGCCTAGGGTAGGGTTGTTTGCCGATGGGGTAGCAGTGCGAGAGGTAGGCGCAGAAACTTTTCGTCTTTGTCAGGATTATGTTGACGAAATTATCTTGGTAGATACCGATGACACCTGTGCAGCTATCAAAGATGTCTTTGAAGATACCCGTTCTATTTTAGAACCTGCAGGAGCATTGGCGATCGCAGGAGCAAAAGCTTATGTAGAAAGAGAA
Source organism: uncultured Pleurocapsa sp. (assembly GCA_964468145.1). GTDB lineage: Bacteria > Cyanobacteriota > Cyanobacteriia > Cyanobacteriales > Xenococcaceae > Waterburya. The sequence continues at coordinate 3,582 of CAYXWE010000098.1, read as the reverse complement.
AATATTCGGGATGAAACCCTAGTAGCGATCGCCTGTGGTGCAAATATGAACTTCGATCGCCTACGTTTTGTCTCTGAAAGAGCAGAATATGGCGAACGTCGCGAAGCAATTTTTGCTGTGACTATCCCTGAAGAGAGGGGAAGTTTTCGGAGGTTTTGTCAGTGTCTTGGCACGCGCAACCTCACAGAGTTTAACTATCGAATCTCTGACGATCGTAAAGCCTATATCTTTGTTGGGGTACAAATTAAAAATCGTGCAGATGCAGCCAGTATCAAGACCAATTTTGAGACTCAACATTTCTCTACCATCGATCTTACCGATGACGAACTAGCCAAAATGCACCTGCGTCACATGGTAGGAGGGAGATCGCCGTTGGCTAACAATGAATTACTGTACCGCTTTGAGTTTCCCGAACGTCCTGGGGCATTAATTAAGTTTCTCAACTGTATGAGTCCTAATTGGAATATTAGTTTGTTCCACTACCGCAATAATGGCGCAGACTATGGACGAGTAGCTGTAGGAATGCAAGTTCCTCCTGCAGAAATGTCACAATGGCAGCAGTTTCTCAATTCTTTGGGCTATCGGTATTGGGATGAAAGCGATAACCCCTCTTACAAATTGTTTTTAGGCTAATTATCAATCTTTAAAACTAACTGGTTTATAGCCATCAGTTGCTTGAATTAAATTAATTTGCTCTGAGTCTTGATTGATACATCCTTCCCTTTTTTCCGCAACATACTGACACACCCGCGCCCAAAGCTTAGTGCGATCTCCTGGTTTACCCGCACTGAATATCACTTCGCGATTATCTTTGATTTGAACCTGGCATACTGGGCAAACTTCAATATTTTCTGAGGACATAGATCTTCACCGATAAAGTATTTGCTTTCTTATCTTATATAAAAGTTGCGATCGATGTTACCAAATGACCCCAAAGCTTTTCTTTTCTAGAAAAAAACCTAAAACCTTGTCCAATAAACAAAGAGCAAAGATACAATTGCAAATAGAGAAGGCATAGCTAAATCCCGATCGATGACATACACTACTGACGAATTAATCGAAATACTCGACCGCGAATTAAAAGAAAACTTAAATGGTAAGCGTGTTGTTCTATCTTCAGCGCAACGCATCAACGATCCTGTTGTGGCAAAAGCTTTAAATATGGATCGGGTCAATCAAGTTTTTGCCTATCGAGATTTTCGCGCCAAAATTCATGAATATCAACTCGAACACGAAATATCGGGAATCATCTGGCGTAGCTGTACTTTTGACAGCCAAAGCGTTACTTATCCTGAAATACACAGTCAATTGATTTCTATTCCTGCAGATAAAGATATTTTGATCGCTGCACGCCCAGATATCTTAGATTTTTGGCATCGAGTGACAGCTAACATGAAGTTTTGGTTAGTCAACAATAGTGCCAAAAACAACGGCAGTCACCATCAACCTATTTCTTTTAGTTATCTACAAAAACTAATCCAACAAACTGAATGGGCAGAGATTGACGCTGCTCGTACTGAAGTTTATCTTGGATTGTGCTGGGGTAATCCTCAAGATCATCAGTATCAGTGGGCAAAACCCAAATCGGGTTGCGATCGCATTATTGCTACCGTATCCCAACCTAGCGCGATTAAGATTTAGTATCCCTTTCCTTGAGTGCGATCGAGATATAGTAACCTAGTTAATTATGGTTTATCTTATCCAAATCTATAAGTTGAAAAATCTATGTCTCAACAACACGCAGTGGGAGTAATCCAAACTCTAGGTTTTCCTGCTGTTCTAGCTGCTTCTGATGCCATGCTCAAAGCTGGTCGGGTTACTTTAGTTTATTTTGATAAAGGTGAGAGTGGTACGTTTGTAATTGCAATTCGCGGACCAGTTGCCGAAGTCAAACCTTCAATGGAAGCTGGTTTAAAAGCAGCGGACGATACTTTTGGTGGTAAGGTGATTACTCACTATACTGTCCCCAATCCACCAGATAATGTAGTTGCTGTTTTGCCCATCGATTACACCGAAGAAGTAGAGCAATATCGCTTTTAGGTTATCCTTGGAGAGAGCTAACTAGGTTCAAAAATGACCGTTAGTCAGCTAAAATTAGAACTCGTAATCGTAATTTAAACGTAATTTTCAATTACTTTTAATTTGTATTTGTAACTAATTAATTTATCAGGAGCGAATTTATGCCGTCTCAATCTGCGGTAGGAGCGATTGAAACCAAAGGATTCCCAGGCATCCTAGCAGCAGCCGATGCTATGGTCAAAGCGGGTCGTGTGACTTTAGTTGGCTATATTCGTGTAGGTAGCGCGCGTTTTAACGTTAATATCCGTGGTGATGTTTCAGAAGTCAAAACGGCTATGGCAGCAGGGATCGATGCTGTGGAAAAAGCGGAGGGAGAGACTTTAGAATCTTGGGTAATTATTCCCCGTCCCCATGAAAACGTGTGTACTGTATTACCCATCGACTATACAGAAGAAGTAATGCCTTACTTCGATCGCGTTGAAGGTAGAACTTTACCCGTTGCGCCCAACTCGTAGATAACTACCAAGCTCAAAGTAGGGGAAATGCGATCGCATTTCCCCTATTTTGCCATTATTAATATCCCTCAATCAGTTAAGGATAGTTTTCTTTTCAAAGCTCGAATATAGAGAAAAATAGGAAACTGGTAGTATTCAATTATTAACCAGACTACACAAAATAAATGAGCGCAAAAAGTCATTACTGTCCAAGCTATAGGAAGCCAATGCAATAAGCTATCATTAGCCACGGGAAATAAATACATACAAGACCCGACAATTGAGGTGGGCAGTAATACGAATCCAATTGCCAAAATCAAATAAGACCAGCCAATTTCCGAACCTTCCCGATGAATTCCCTTCCAGGTTTTGCCATTCCAGTACCAAGTCAATGGAAGCTGACTATCCGCCATTTTGAGTAATTGCTTGTCAAAATTAGTGGTGAAAATATGCTGGCAAAAATTACAGGAAAAAGCTTCCATTAAAGGCATTTCTGAAACTTTTCCATGACGACACACGGGACAAAAGTATTCTCCTTTAAGATGAAAACGATTAAATTCGCTCCATTCTTTCTGTAAGCGATCGCTCTGAGGTTTTGAAGACTTGGAAAAATTACGAACTTTAGACATACATTTTTAAGGTCGCGATATTTTGACACAGTACAATATAAGCCTTATCATTTCACGAGCGAACATTGAACATTAAACTGGCGAACATTTTGGTTGCCAATGCTTCTCCTTAAAGAGAGAAAAAAGTGCGTATGGGTACGCTCGCTGCGTTTATTTCGGATTTTAAATTGCGCTTATGCACGGGCTGCGTCAACTTAGATTTAAAATCCAAGTTACGCCCGCCGAAATACGCCCAGTTTGGGAGATACTTTGCGCTTACTTCCTTTCCAAGCGATCGATGTTTAATGATAAATGTTTAATGAAATGACGGGGCTTGGGCTTACTTTGTCAAACCAATTACCAGCAAAAGAACTATCTTCAGCTTTAAAGAGTAATTATAACTAGCTAAACCAGCAGAAGCTTGAAGACAATAGATATTCGATATAAATATCAATTTAATG
>CAYXWE010000097.1:0-8955 GCA_964468145.1 uncultured Pleurocapsa sp. | reverse complement strand
CTGTAATAATTTCGTAGCGTTAGCAAAGAAATAATTCAGTGTTGGGAGAGTTCACGTGAACAATATTTGGTATCGAGAAAGAGAAACTCAGTTTAAAATAGGTAATGCTTTTTATAATCCTCAAAGCAAATTAGTTCGAGACTTGGGAGTATTAGCTGCAAGAATTGAGCGAGAAGAAAAAGATAACTTGAGAGTTTTAGATGCTTTGGGGGGTTGTGGTGTCCGTAGCTTGCGCTATTGGCAAGAATCCCAAGCTGACTATATTTGGATTAACGAAGGCAATCGAGACCATAATTCTATTATTACTCAAAATCTCGGGTCGGCGATCGCAGCGGGATGTTGTCGTATCACTCATCAAGATGCCCATCGAGCTTTTTTTAGCTGTTACAGCAGTAAAGACTATTACGACTTGGTAGATGTAGACTGTTTTGGTAGCGCAATGCCCTATCTCAATACGATGTTATGGGCGACTAAAATTGGTGGTTTGATGTATCTTACCAGTACCGACGGGCGTACTTTGACGGGGCATCCCCCACAAAAAAGCGTTCAAACCTACGGTGCGATCGCTCGTTCCCATCCCGCCAAACACGAACAGGCTCTCAGGTTATTGATTGGTAGTACTCAACAACAGGCTGCTACTAAAGGACTGGGTATAAAACCGATTTTTTCATTTTTCACGGGGAAAACTTATCGCTTGATGTTGCGACTGGTGTCTAAACCTCAGATAAGCGAATTAAACTACGGTTTTTTGGCTTATTGTCATAATTGCGGTAATTATCAAACAATAATCTGGCGCAAACTAAATCAAGTCGGCTGCAACTGCTCCAATCCTGGAGTAACGGTTAGCGGTGCGATGTGGCTGGGAAATTTACACGACTCTTTATATTTAAAACGCTATGCAATGTTAGCCCAAAAGCGGAATTGGCAAAAAATAGTAGATTTATTGACGACAATGATCGCCGAAAATGACTTCCCGCCCTACTTTTATACCCTCAGAGAAATTGGTAAGAGAGGGAAACTAGATTTAAAGGCGAGATCGCATTTAATTCAAGCGTTACAAAACAATGGTTACCAAGCAGCACCTACCCATATCAATCCTCAAGCAATTAAAACCAATGCAGATATCCAAACCTGTATTTTGACGATCGATAATTAATAATTGATAATTTAGTCGCGAATGCTTAGTTTATTTGTTCTAAAATACTCTTTATTTCTTAGAGGATTGAGTAACAAATTGTGAGTTGGGTAATTTTTGATGTCGCTGACAGGATAACCAAATACTCTCGCCACCAAGAACTAAAGCTGGCTGAAGCAGTAGTGACTAATAATATTGCAGTAGTGAAACAATTACTCAAGCAGGGAGTGAATCCTGATGTCAGGATTTTCGGCGAGAATTGCGAACCCTTAATTTTCTCAGTCATGCAAAAGAATTACTTTACCTTGCCTCAAGGGTCGATTGGCGATCGCGCCCCAACTCTGTATTGCATTACTGCTAAAGAAGAATGTCTGCGTCTGTTGATTGAATACGGTGTCGATCTCAATGTACGAGATAGTTTAGGACGCACTGTACTAGAGATTGCAATCCTTTGGTGTCTGCCCGATATAGTTAAGTTATTACTAATTCATGGTGCAGATCCTAATAGCAGAGACAATCGGGGAATTACTCCCCTGATGAAAACCGCGATCTTGGGTATTAAAGATGCTCGACCATTAAAAGATAAACTACAGATTGTAATGCACCTAGTCGATAGTGCAGCCGAATTAAATGCTCAGTCACCAGAAGGCAAGACAGCATTGATGTATGCTACGGGTAACTCTAGAATTGAAATCGTCGAGCTATTAGTCAGTAGTGGAGCATCTTTATCAATTTGCGATCGCCAGGGAAATCGCGCCTGCGATATTATCGATCGCGCGGTTACACCCCAGCAGCGCGTTTATCTTCGCAAGATTTTGACTCAACCTCAGTTGAATTTAATTAAATATAAATATCAGCAATTAATTCCCGAAGGCGATCGCTTATTAGATTCTATTTTATAAGTTTTTAGATTACGAGGGATTTAGGGTTGAAAATTTTCTGTAGAGGCTAGAATCAATAAGGCATTGAGAATCGATGCTGCTGCGGGAGAGCCTCCTTTTCTACCTCTAATTAAAATCTGGGGTACATTTAATTGAGCCAGAGCCTGTTTGGATTCTACTACAGAAACAAAGCCCACTGGCGCACCAATAACCAAACTGGGAGCAACCCCAGAATTAGATATGCGATCGCTAAGAGCAATTAGGGCAGTAGGGGCATTACCAATTAGATAAATAGCTTCGGGATATTCCCAGCAACAGCGCAGTATACCCGTTTCGGTACGAGTCTTACCTGTATCGGCTATGGGTGCGCGATCTATTGCAGCAATTATGGGATTATTGAAGGTTTTACCCACCAAAGTGTAAATCCCCTGTTTGACCATGGTGACATCAGTTACAATCGGCATCCCAGCCTTAATCGCAGCAATTCCCGAATCGATCGCTCCCTGACTAAATTGCAACAGCTTGAGATACTCAAAATCTGCTGTAGCGTGAATTACTCGTCGGGCGATCGCATATTCTCTGGGACTAAGCTGGTGTTGTTCTACTTCGCGATCGATGATGGCAAAACTTTGATTGACAATCGGGTGATTTAGAGGATGGTTCATTCTTATTAGTTATAAATCCTCTCAAATGCCCAATTCAACTGTCGGCCATCCCGACTGATAATTGTATTGAATCATATCCTCGAATTTACGCAATTGTCCTTCTTTAACAGTCAATACGGGTAGCTCGCTTTCTACCAGGCGATCGTTAATTTGAGAAAGGACAATACACAAGCGATCGCGATTTAAACTCGGTGGTATCTCGCCGAAATACCCCAAAGTGATATGAGCAGTCATATCGTACTGTTGTTCGATACCCAGACCGATTAAACCAGCATTTTGATAGATAAAATGGCGTAGCTTAATTAGCGAATCATAGCTTTCTTGGTCTTTTGGTACGAGACAAACCATAATTGCCCTGGGTCTGGCGATCGCACCCCATAACTGCCAAGTAAGAGGTTGTTGGTGAGAAATAGATTCTTGATATTGTTGGAAACTAGCTGCAATTTGCTGCTGCAATTCACTGTCAAACTTGCCATTGGCACTTACTACCTGACGATAACTCTCATCCCAAATTAAATCGGCTAGAGTAAAGTGAAAACTAGCAGGTGGTAGGGGAATAAAGAAATCTGTTTCTAACTGTTGAGATAATTGTTGTTGTATTGTCTCAACCTGTCGATAAAAATCAGAATTGGCAGTATCTTCCTTTGCTGGTGGTGTAATTACACTGTAGCCAGGAAAAGAAACTGGTTGGCGATCGATAAATTTGGGAGATGCTTGAATAGTTTGCAGTTGCATCGAACAAGCAGTTGGTAGAGTCAACCTGGCTACTCGATTAATATAGTCTTGATATGATTCGTCCAATTCTTTCTTACCTCTGTATTAGTCTCTTGCAGTATTGGGCAATAGTCAGCAGTTTTTACATTTTACCGATAATCTTGGGTTTAAAGCCCCGTTTTTGGGGGAAGACTTTATATATTATTAGCGATCGCCTTATTGTTTAATCATACCTTTATTTTTGAACGGTTAAATCTCAGGTCAATAAACCGCAGCCAAATTTTGATAATAAACTTCTATTTAGTTATCAAGAAGTTTACCAATTTGGTATTAAAATACTTTTGTGTCGCAAGTGTCACCAAGCAATCTTCAACTGTGAAGGGAAAAATATTAGGGTCTCGTTACAAAATTCTGGAATATCTGGCCCAAGGGGGGTTTGGTAGAACTTATCTGGCAGAAGATACTCAACTACCAGGTCAAGATGTTTGCGTTGTCAAGCAGCTATACCCCAGCAGTCAATCTCCGCGCTTTCTGGAGGTAGCCAGACGCTTGTTTAAGACAGAGGCTTCTGTACTGCATAATTTAGGACATCATCTACAAATTCCCGAACTACTGGCTTATTTTGAAGAAGAATCAAAGTTTTATTTGGTACAGCAATATATTGAGGGTCATACTCTTGCTACCGAATTGGAGGACGAGAGAATATGGACAGAAGTAGAAGTAGTAGAGTTATTGCAAGATGTTTTACACGTTTTGCAATTTATTCATAGCAAGGGAGTCATTCATCGCGACATCAAACCTGATAATTTAATCCGTCGTCAGAGCGATCGCAAGTTGGTTTTGGTTGATTTTGGTACGGTCAAACAAGTACTACAGGGAGAGCAGACTAATCTGGGACAATTAACCGTGGCAGTAGGAACACAAGGCTATATGCCCACAGAACAAGCCAGAGGTAAACCACGACCTACCAGCGACATATATGCTTTGGGTATGATTGCCATTCAAGCATTAACGGGAATTGCTCCCATAAATTTAGAAGAAGATGATGAAGGCGAAATTATTTGGCAACCTTTAGCTAATGTTAGTTCGGGGTTAGAGGAAATTTTGTCCCAGATGACTCGCTATCATTTTAAAGACCGTATTTCATCCCCCGCAGAGATCTTGCAGAATTTAACTAAGCTGCCTTCTTCTAATGCAACTAAACCCCAATCCGTGACGGCGATTTATCCCGATACTACTCAAACATCAAACCAGGATAGTACCCAATTTATTGCCAATTCAATCGCGCAAAATTCTTCCCCCGTTACATCTACTAATAATAATTCTCCTACTTCAGAAGTTTCTAGCACTATCTCTGCTATCCAACAAACCCCTGCTGCTAGCGGGATCGAGTCGATCTCTCAAGTTAATCCGCCCGCACCCGTTGAACCGCAGAAAAAAAGCAAATTAGGCATAATTATTGTTTCAATAGTAAGTGCGCTAGCTGCGATCGCAAGTGCTTATTTCATTATCCAAAAGCCAATTCCCGAATCAGAAATAGAATTGCCCGCACAGGGCGATAATTCGCCTGAAAATTCTGCTGTTGAAGAGTCTGAATCTTTTCCAACTAATCCTACTGAAAGAATCCCCCAAGGTTCTGGGTTTCGAGAAGATATCTAGCAAAATCCCAGATAAGATAATGCATTTATTTAAAATTAGCTAAATTTGTTTGCGATCGCGAACTCAGGTAACATACCCAACAAAGGAAACCCGCAACTTAATACCATGGCGCAACAGCGCGATCGCAATTGATGAATTCGTCTAAACTTAGTTTAATCTTTTTTATTTTTTCGAGTATCTTTCTCGTTTTTAATGGCGGTTATTTAGCCAGAGAGTTTAAGCTTTTTCCCTACCAGCTTTATACCGAGGCGGTTAAAGGATGGTCAGAAATTAGCAAAGAACAATCGGAAGAACTTCCTTGGTTTTATATACGTACTAATAAAAAGCCCGCAGAAATAATTAAAAATATTAGCCAAACTCAGCCAGGATTATCTTTAGTGACGGAAATGACTAGCGATCGCAATATTCTCGCTAAGGTTATCGATCTCGATGGTAAAGCGGTTCATCAGTGGGATATAGATTGGTTTAAAATGTGGCCTAATCCTGAACATTTGCCTGAAAAAATAATTCCTAAGTCTAAGCCTGGCACAAATATTCACGGTGCGGTAGTGATGCCCAATGGCGATCTGGTATTTAATTTTGAAAGTAAGGGTTTAGTTCGTATCGATCCCAATAGTGAAGTTGTTTGGCGTTTACCTTATTTAACTCATCATTCAGTTCATCAACACGATGATGGTAACTTATGGGTATCGGGGACGAGATATCAAACAGAAAAAGTTGCTCGCTTGCCCAATTTGAAACCGCCTTTTTATGAAGAGACTATTTTGGAAATTAGTCCTGGAGGTAAAATTTTACGGGAGTGGTATGTTGCCGATATTCTGCGAAAAAATAATTATACGGGAATGCTTTATATGGGCAGCCTCAATAATGAGAATACCGCAATACAGGGAGACGATCGCCTATTAGGTAATACTGATATTTTCCATCTTAATGATGTTGAACCTTTTTCTGACGAAATGCAGTCTGGCTTTTTTCAGCCAGGAGATGTAATGGTTTCTCTGCGCAACATTAACACGGTGTTTGTCTTTAATATCGAGAGTGAAGAGATTAAGTTTATCTCCGCAGGACAATTTGTGCGACAACACGATCCAGATTTTATCGACGGCGATACGATCTCGGTATTTGATAATAATAATGCCAGCGAACCAGAACGCAAAAGTAAAATTACGATTATTTCAGCAAAGGATAATAGCCACGAAGTATTTTTTGCAGGTAGTCAAGATAAAAAGTTTTATACCAGGGTAATGGGCAAGCATCAGTGGCAGCCCAATGGCAATTTATTAATTACCGAATCGATGTCGGGTAGGGGTTTGGAAGTAGATCCTCAGGGCAATATAGTCTGGGAATATATCAACTATGTCGAACCTGGTATCGTGGGCGTAGTCGGAGAAGTGCAGCGTTTATCACCAGAGTATACCCAAGTATTTACTCCAACAGAATAAAGTAGAAGCAAATAAAATTTATCATTTGAAACCAAGATGAAACTGAAAGCATCATCCTTAATTAACATTGCTATCTGCGTGCTGTTGTTAGTTATTTTTGTTCAGCAGCCTGCAATGGCTTATATTGGCCCTGGTACGGGGATTGCTGCTTTGGGGGCTTTGTTGGCAATTATCGTCGGGGTGATTGCAGCATTATTTGGTTTTCTTTGGTATCCCATGAAGCGACTGATGAAAAAGCGCAAACAAGCTGCTAGTAACGCCCGTCAGGATATTCAGGAACGAGAAGGGGAAAAAGTATGAGCCAGTGGATAGGGGCGATAGTGCTGGTAGTGGGTTTTGTGGTTTTGCTGCAGCTTTTGGGTATAACCAAAAAGAGCCATAATGTTGTCCGTATCGCCCTCCACTCAATGAAGATTATTGGTTCTTCTCGCTTGAGTGACGAGCAAAAAGAATCTAAGCTGCAAAAAAACTCTAAAAGATTATTTGGGTTATTTTTTCTCCTGGCATTAGGTGGCGCGATCGCCCTTTTAATCCCCCTCGCAATCTTATGGTTAGGCGATCGCCTGGGACTTATTTCTTTGGATGGGGTATTAGCCACAACTGTTTCTCCTGCCTTTTTAATTATTAGCAGTATAAGCGCGATCGCATTTTTATATTTCAAACCCAATAAGAAAAACAATACTGCCCAAACTAGTAGCTATTCACAGTTAGACCGTACCTTACATCAGGTAGCTTTTAATACCTATAATGCCCAGATATCTTTAGCCAATGTTGAAGATCGCCTCTTCTCCCAACAGCTTGCTAATTGCCAAAACAAAAAACCCGTATTTATTACTGCCCTTCCCAGGGCGGGAACGACTTTACTTTTAGAATGTTGTGCCAGTTCTCCTGAATTTGCAGCCCATTGCTACCGCGATATGCCTTTTGTGATGATTCCTTGTCTGTGGAATCGCTTTTCTATGACTTTTCAACGCCAGGTAGAATCCACCGAACGCGCCCACGGTGACGGGATGCAGATTAGTCCCGACAGCCACGAAGCACTAGAGGAAGTCGTATGGAAAACCTTTTGGCAACGTCATTATCATCGCGATCGACTGATTCCTTGGGATTATGAAGAACGGGAAGATTTTAAACAGTTTTTTGATGCTCACCTACGAAAAATTATTTTACTACGGGCTGGCAAATCCCAGGAGTCCACTCGTTACGTTTCCAAAAATAATGCCAATATTGCCCGTATCAAACTCTTACGCCGACTCTATCCCGACTCAACAATTATCGTTCCTTTCCGCGATCCGCTACATCATGCTAGTTCTTTGCTACAGCAGCATCTCAATTTCTTACAAATTCACCGATCCGATCCTTTTGCTTCAGAATACATGAAAGCGATCGGTCATTTCGATTTTGGACAAAATTTACGCCCCATCGATTTTGCTGGCTGGTACGACAAGCGCGAATCAAAAGATGCCAAATCTTTAGCTTTTTGGTTGGAATATTGGTTAGCTAGCTACAGATATTTGCTAGAAAATAATGGGGGGCAGATTAACTTTTTCAATTATGACAAGTTATGCAAAAATCCGCGATCGGGACTTAGCAATCTGGCAGAAATTATCAACAGCACCAACCCAAAAGCCTTAATCTCATTTGCCCCACAGATACGTTACCCCAGACCAAAAGAAATTGATACTAACAATTTACCTAACTCTTTAGTAAAACAAGTTAATTTAGTATTGGCGCAGTTAAATAACGCGAGTTCGGGTTGATTTAGAGCCAAAAGATTTACTGGCACTATCTTCTCCTACTTTTTAACTTTGCCGAACTTACGTTTAAATATCTCAAAAACGATTTTTTGAACATTGGAAACAGAGAGATTCAAGATGTCTCATAATTTATAACTTTGGAGACAGTTGAATTTAATCACAATTTCTAGTTTCGGGAATGCGATCGCCTGAATTATTAGTCCGATATGCCGTAAGAATTACTTCTCCAGTTTCAGTCACTTTTATTCCTCTTGCTGGTTGTATTTTCCCCTTGCTAGTTTCTATAGGTGCAGGAACATTTGATGTCGGATTAGCTTCACCATTAACTGCGACGTTGAGAGAATCTAGAGGTAGTCCTGGTTCGTTGGGAATACCACCTTTGCCAGTAATGTTCAGTCCATTTTTAGCTGCTACTTCTCTATTAGATTGGCAAGCTTGTTGGGTTGTTTCTTCTGGTTCAACTACATTAGTAGGTAATTCCGTTGCACCTTGAACTGGATTAATATCGGGAGTGTTAATATTCACACTACCATCCAAGCTAAATTCCGAACTAGCATTGATATCATTGGTTGATGAGTTCAATGGACGTTCTTCAATGCCGAAAACACCTTTGGCATTAATGGTAATATTTCCTCCGTTTCCACTAGAAGCATTTGCCACAATATCACTATTGCCGTTAGGAAAAGCAATAATAAAGTTAGT
>CAYXWE010000096.1:0-8975 GCA_964468145.1 uncultured Pleurocapsa sp. | reverse complement strand
GGAGGTGTCTTTTGCGACGAACAAACCCTCGAATCATGTATTGCTAAGTGTGAAGAGACAATTTCTGAGTATAGGGAAGAGATAGCTAATTAGGTTCTTATGCTTGATATGTCACATAGATATCAAGCACTTTTTAATTAACAATGCGGGAGAGGTGACTTTGGTAACTTTTCGGCTTTTTCGGCTTAAGTTATTTTTAAATAATCGTAATCAATTACAATTATTTTAGATTTATTCCAAACTCAACTTATCTAAACCCAAAGATGACTCAATGTACTCTAAGCCATCTACTAAATCACATCCGCCTACAACAGCTACCTCTTTTGGGTTAATAATTCCGTCTTGGTACTCTATTTCACCATCACTAAAGCAAACAATGGGAATGACCCAATCATAGTTAAACCGTTTCGCTACCGTAACCGCCTGGGATTTCGCGCTAGTTAGGAAACACTTGTTAAATTGATACTCCTTACTCCCGTACCGCCTGATTAACCCGTCTTTAGTGACTACTTTAGTACCTCTGTGGGATTTTACATCGATAATAAACGCCCTACCTGAAGGGGATTTAGCAATAACATCCACATCCCAATTATCAGCCAGCATCCGATTGAATTCAAACGACCAACCGCGATTCCCCAGTCGTTCTCTTAGTAGGGTAAAGATCCTCTCTTCCCCATCTGCCCCCTGACAGGCATTGCGAGCTTGAGAGCGATCGCTACTCAAACAATACGACACATAACCCAAAAGCAAGAGAAGCGTTAGTTTAATCGACCAATGGGGACTAATTCCATTGAGGTAGATGCTTTTATAACAGTACCCTAGAAGGGACAGAACGCTGACCCCCAAAACACTATAAAGTGCCTCACCTGCTTCACTTTGAGCCTGTAGCTGCCGTATTGCCGACACCTGAACCCGATCGGAACGAAATTCTGGATAGGGGAAACTAATCGGTACGGCGTAGTTATCGTATCGCAGGTAGCCCGTCAGTTTGGGTAGGTTTTGAATTTCGTTGGGAAACACCAGATAGTCAGTCCGCTTGTCAGTTCTGACATTGATTGAATCTTTCCCCCCACCTGTCAGGGCTAAAGGCGAGGTGAATCCCTCTATCTTCCTCTCTCGCTCTGGCATTCCAATATTTTTCGCCGTCCACTCCGCAGCAGCATATTCGTTACTACGGAGGAAAATTCTGGTTGAGGGTGCAGACATTAAAGTTTCGGCATCCCGACCGTACAACTGCTCGATTTGCGCCCTACCCTGGAAACCCAGGACAAACCGCAGATTGTATTTCCTTCCCTCATGGAGAGCTACCTTTAAGCTGGGTAATCTTTGTAGCGACGGTAATTCATCAACAAAGACCCAAGTAGGTATTCCGTCTTTATGCTCCATCAATCGAGCAAAGGCAGTATCCAACCAGGCGGAAATTAACGGGCGCAATCCGTCTCGCTCCCCTACTCCCTTTGTACCGATAAATAACCAACCCCGACCCTGCTTACTCCATTCGGTAAACGAGAATTTAGGGCGACCATCATCGGGAGGTAGTAACTTAATGGCATCGGCAATACGACTCAAGGATGCTAATATTCCCGCCCTCTGTCCGTGAGCGTTTTTATCGATTAGTATCTCTACTTCAGTACCAGCAACCAGATCGAAGATTAATTCGGGGTCTGCCAACCACTTAATTAACGTCCTCGTACCTTTTTGTTGTTTCTTTAGTTCGAGTAGAAGTTGAGCTAGAAGCTGACGGGGGGCAAAGTCCCAAAAGTCGATTTTTCCTTCTGTGGTATCGGGAATGAGGCTTTTAGCTAAAGCAGCAGCATCTAAAGGGTTGCGGATTTCAGCAATAATATTCCAGTAAGGACAGGTATCTTCTAAGGGATGAAGCAACAAGTCTCCCCTGCTCGAACATCCGTGACGTTCCCAAAACTCCAGAGATGGGTCATAGACCACCGAGCGATTGGCGAAGCCACTGCCCTTCGGGCAATCGCCCACTCGTTCGCCAATTTGCTGGAGAAAAGCGTGTTGTAGGGCAGATTTACCCGTCCCCGAATCACCTGCAATTAATACATGAACCGTCTCGTCGGATTTACGAATTGAGAGGGGAATCTGTTTGTCTGACTGCCAGGGCAACCATCTCAACAAGATAAACGGCTTAACTTTACAGGGAATAGCCAGCCCATCACCTTTGATATAGCGATTGAATTCCTTGGGTAAAACGAGCCGAGTTCCCTTAGTCACCCGATCCTGTCTGCCCACTCCGCGCAGATAAAGGAGCAAGCTAAAGATACAGGCAGTACAGCCAGTAAAAGCCAGATACACCAACCAATCCAACTGAAGCGGTTTGATGGTTTGGTGGTAGGCAGCAAAAATAGCTAGCGACACCAGGAGCGCAAACACAGCCAATTGGATCGCTTGGTTAAATCTATAGTACATAGGCTCTGCCAGTAAAACTTAAGCAGTAAGGTGCAACATTCGTCCCAAAATCAAATAACAATACATAGAAGTTATTAGATGTAGCACAGACAAGAAACCTAAGTAATGGCAACTATTCCTTTTGACAGCGTGACTTCATGACCCAAAGAATAAAAAAGGCTCAGGAGAGGCTAAAAAAATTAGAGCATAAGAGGCGAAAAATTGAGGTGCAGTACTCGCTGGAAAAGTCGAAGCTTAAAGAATACGAGCGCAAGGCAAGAACGCGCAAATTGATTGAGATTGGTGGATTAGCAGAGATAGCCCAAATTAGCCATTACGCCCCAGAAGCTATTCTGGGGGCAATGATTCAAATTGCCGATTTGTTTGAGGATGAACAGACTCTAAAGATGTTTAGTATCAAAGGGCTTGAAATTTTGGAGAGCAGAAAATAAGCTTAACTTTTAGGGTAAATTACATCAAAATGGGTTAACGCTAAAATGTATACCCATTTTGATGGTTTGACGTGTTTACGGCAAAACGTCATGTTTGATAGTGTTTTATGAGTAGCTCGATTGCTTTATTAAACAGTTCGTTCTTGGTAACACACCGGTTTTCCTGACGGTTGAGGTTTAGGTGGATGTCGTCTAAAGCCAGAAATTTACTTTCTTCAATATATGCTGTTGTTTTGACAAGCTCTTCTTTCTCCTCCTCTCCCGATCGGGAGTCCTCTACCTCGATCGCCTTTTTTGTCTTTTCAGGACTGGCATCTTTGCTCGATGCTTTCTGTTCCGCTTTGGCAGGTGTGGAAGGTGGAACGTTCTGGGGAGAATTAAATAGAGCATCTGTCCCCACCGCCTCAATCGCTGGTTGAGCCTGTTTTTTTTGGTCGCGCTTTTGATTAACCGACACTCTTTTCACGTTCATAAATCTCTTTTACTAAACTACGGTAAGCTTTGGCTGCTTCAGACTGGGGTTGGTATTCAGTAATTCCTTGGGAAGCTACTGCGCTATCTTGAAGTTTCACGGTCAGAGGTATCGGTCTGGAGAACACCTTGTCAGCATAATTACTTTTCAGATTTTCTAAGCATTCTTGAGAGTGTCTGGTCTGTTTGTTGTACATGGTCGGTAAAAAGCCAACCACTGTCAGTTGGGGATTGAGGCGAGTACGCACTTTAGTAATGGTATTTAGCAGTTGATCCATCCCCCGCAGAGAAAAATATTGTGTCTGAACTGGAATAATTACCCTTTCAGCAGCGACCAAAGCATTGAGAGTTAAAAGTCCTAACGATGGCGGACAATCAATCAAAATATAGTCGTAGTCACTAATTACTTCCTGTAATTTCATTCTTAGCAGAGAGTCTCGACCTGGTTCGTTGATTAGCTGAATCTCACTAGCGGAAAGATCGATATTTGCAGGAAGCAGATCGCAGTTACGCAGCTTAATTAAAACTGATTCTACTGGCAGATTGGGGTCGCACAGCAAGTTATAGATAGTGAGGTCGAGGTCTTCAGGAGTTACTCCCAAACCATCGGAAAGCGCACCTTGAGGATCGAAATCCACCGCCAGAACTTTATTTCCTTTTTCTGCTAAAGCCGAGCAAAGATTAATCGTGGTGGTGGTTTTTCCAACCCCCCCCTTCTGTTGAGCAATAGCGTAGACTTGAGATTTCATGACATTTAGTTCGCTATCTAATTAAAGTCTTTGAGAAACAACTTACATATATTCTTCACACCGTTATAGGTGAATAATGGTTTGATGTAAACACATTATTACGGCAAAACGTCTTGATGTATATCTTTTTAGCACTAACTAATTGATTACAGCAAAATGTGTTTACATTAAAACGTATTAATGGTTTGATGTAAACACGTCAAAACTTCAATCTACAGCGAAGACTATTGGCATGGGAATATTTAAGGTAGCCTTATTAGGAGTTAGCGAGTAGCGTACCTGCAAAGATTAAAAAGCGGGCAGTTTGACAATAGTAGGCTAGTGGTAAAGGATTTGTATGGAAAAGACTCTGAAGCAGCGAGCCGAAGAGCTACAGTCTCAATACGATCGTAATTTAGCGTTAAAAAGAGAGCGTCAGTTAAAAATGGCTAACGCACTAGGCGCACGGACGATCTTTTTGCCTGGATACGTCAACTCTCACGATATAATGCGCCTTCCGATATTTAGTACCAAGTATGCCCGTAATGGCAGACAAAACGAATCAATCGTCTTTGTCTCGCAGAATGGCGAAATTTACTTTGAAGTTGCTGGAGCGAAAGGTATTCCCAGTCAGGTAGATGCGAATATCTTACGGTATGCGATTTCTAAGGGTCGAAAAGTTCGTCAGAAAGTAGGGGTGATGCCAGAGCAGATTGAAACTAGTAAATATGAACTGCTCAGAATCTTGGGTCGCAATGATTCAAAATCTAATTACATGGCTTTAGAAAAAAGTTTGCAGTGTCTTAGCGGGATGCAGATTACAGGCAATATCTTCGATCGCGACAAGATATTTACAGGCTCACTAGTAAGTTTCTTCTATACCAATAAAGACAAGAGAAAGGATACGATTCAAATTGTCTTTAATCCTATCTTTCGCGAACATCTGGATAAAGAAGAAAATGTTTTAGTGATTCCTGACGAAATTCTGACCAGTACCAACGCCTTAAAAATTAGACTTATAGAATTAGTTAGGGTTGGGATGGGTACAAAAAAACAATGGTCAATTCGCTTAAGCTATCTGCGCGAATTGTGCGTCTATTCCCGCGAGGTGAAGTACCTAAAGAGAGATATTAAAGGTCTAGATCTCCAGTATGCCGTATCTTTTACCAAGACTGACGATCGCGACCAAATTGTCTCGTTTTCTCTCAAATAAACTCAGAGTTATTCTTCCATCTGCCTATCCAATTGTATTGAAACCCGTGTCTAGTCGCACCAAAACCCGTGTTTAGACGCACCGAAACCCGTGTTTAGACGCACCGCTACCGTGTCTAGGCGCACCGAAACCCGTGTTTAGACGCACCGAAACCCGTGTCTAGGCGCACCGCTACCGTGTCTAGGCGCACCGAAACCCGTGTTTAGACACACCGAAACCCGTGTTTAGGCACACCGAAACCCGTGTCTAGGCGCACCGAAACCCGTGTCTAGACGCACCGAAATTAAAATCAAACACTGTCAAACATAACAATAACAGATAGTTAGCCTTGTCCATTTTTCCCGTAAATATCTAAAAATATTTAAAAATAATAAGACTTAGCCCGTTGCTACAGCCTAACGGTGTTTGAAGCATTCTTTCAGTTTGACAAGGAAGCCCTCCATTCGATCTAGCAAGTGAGATCTTCATTCCCAGACTTTGGTGTTGAGATAATTAGGCAGATGGGAAAGGATAAATCTCGACGTTCCAAGCTCAAGAATCAATCCAAAGAAATGAGGATATTAAGTGAAGCTATCCTCAAGCCTACAGATGCCTTATTTTCGAGGTTTTTTGAAAAATACGCCTCCACCTATGCACTGAGAGCTAAAATGCCGAAAATCGGCTCTACAGAGGCTCTTAACAGTGACGAAGAGTAGAAGAGATGCAGAGCATCCAAATTCAACCCCAAATAGCTTCAATTCCTATCGCGCCAGTGTAAATTCACCTTAGAACTGCAAAGATTAATGTAAACACGTCAAAATGGGTTGACGTAAAAACATTATGACGTGTAACCATCCAACCTTCAAAATGCGTTAATGGTTTTACTTCCTGAAGTATCGATGGATTAAAGTTTTTACCTTAGAACGGCAAGACGTATAAACGGCTTTACGCCAAAAAGGGTTAACGGTTTAATGTTCCCTTTCTAATTTTCCGCGCATAATTTGGGAGAAGCGCGATTCCTCGTTTCTCTAAGCCCGCAGGGGGCTTACTCGATTCCGCAAGCTACATCGAGCCGAGAAACGAATCGCGGTAGGGGACACCCCTACAACCCCAAAGAAAAATCACAAACAGGCAATTTTAAAAGTAGACGGGCTATGGCATCACCGCATTTTAGTCTCAAAAATGGCTCTCGGCAGACGGGAAAAAGTGCTGCTGCTCACTTTCAGTACATAGTCAGACAAACCCACAATCAAAAACAGGACTTGGTATATGTCCATCATGCCCACTATCCAAACTGGGCAAAGGAGAACCCCGTAGAATTTTGGAAGGCAGCAGATTTACACGAACGGGCTAACGGTAGAACCTATTCAGAGTTTGAAATAGCTTTACCAAGGCAGCTATCAAAGCAGCAGCAGGTTGCGCTATTGGAGGGTTTTTTAGAAAAGGAGCTTGGCGATCGCCATCCTTTTACGGCAGTCATCCATTGCCCCGTAGCCTTAGATGGTAAACCAAATCCCCATGCCCATGTAATGTTCTCCGAACGGAAGCTTGATGGTATCGAGCGTCCTGAAGACACTTTCTTCAAAAGAGGAAACAAGCGTAATCCAGAAAAAGGCGGGGTGGCAAAAGATCGAGATTGGAATCGTCGGGGGAAAGTTAGAGAGCTACGCAAAAGTTGGGAGCAGCAGGCAAATCAGGCGTTAGATCGTGCTGGAAGTAGAGTAAGAGTCAATCTTAAATCGCTAAAAGCTCAAGGGATCGAGCGATCGCCAGAACCCAAACTAGGGACGGCTAGAACGGCTATGTATCGTAAAGGCATAGTGACCGATGCTGCTAGAGAAGTGATGCAGATTCGAGTTTTAGCTGCCCAGGATAAAGAGAGAAAGCAGATTCGCAATCAAGTCACCCACGCTAAAGTATCGCTGTACAAAGAAAGGAAAAAGGCTAACACCAACGAGGTAAAAGCCAGCGAGATTCTTCGATTGGTAAAACATGAAAAGCTGAGTATTTACAATGAAATAGAAGCCTTAGAAAAAGCGCAGTATCAATTAGGTGGCTTTAGTCGACGGGGAGAACAAGAGATTCAATTTAACCCAACTAAGGATAGCTTTTTACAGCAACGGCGAGACTCGGTAGTAAGTCGGTATCAAAAGCTCAATCGTGATTTGAAGGAGATTAAAACTTATGAGAAAGAACTGTTACTCGTGGGCGATCGCACCTTAGAAGTTTATGTAGCAAAAGACTGGACGAGTAAGAACGCTGTAGTAAATCAGAAGGTATTTGAAAGACAGGTAGCTCGCGAACAAGAGAAGGTAAGAGAACAGTCTTTGACCCAAGAGCAGCAATTAGGGCTTAGGTTATCTTTAAAAAATGATAAATAATTGCGTGGTTTATCTGAGTAGGTGTTTTATTTAGCGTTTAAACGGTTAAATGGTTAAACGATTAACCATTTAACCTCGGCTCTGAGAGCGATCGCTCTGGTAAATTACAAATAATTCGAGAATGAATAGTGGATAATGGCTCTGACCAAAGATGGAGTGAAAATTGGCGTGCGTTTAAACGTTTAAATAATTAAACAGCTAAATGTTTAATCGCTTATATGGCTAACAATGATATCAATAGTTGTAGTTAACCCCAGCTAAGAGCTAATAGCTATCGCTCGAAAAGTCATAAATCGAAGAAATCTTTAATTTCATCACCAGTCATCTGCTCGCGCTCTTTACAAGCTTTACGTCCAGGCGTTTGCTGGGGACATTCATCCACACACTGAGAAAGCTTTTGCTTATCGAGCCGTAGAATAGCCCGTAAGCCAATTCTAAAAACTTCCGAATTTGTGACCACAGGATAACCAGACACCTGGAAGATGCGATCGTATGCCTTGTCTAGAATAGTTGCTTCGTCCTGGGGAATGGATACTGATGTCTTGATACTCGGCATAGTTCTACACTTTTAGACGGTGATGATAGGAGTAGGTCAACCGTTTGTATTTATTGGAACTAACATTGTTATTGCCTATTTTTAGCGTGGAACAATGGGCGGGAAAGGGTATTTTAAGCCAAAATTAGCGTGGAACAAAGAGGCTTTCACCTATAAGGGAATAATGTATTAACGGCGTTCTATCCCTTTGAGTGAACTTATTATTGCTAGAAATTGAAGCTAAGTCTGCTATTTGAAGATATTGTGGCGACTAATCTAGCTGGCGGAAATCTATCCGCAGGTTCGCCCTATTATATCAGTTTATCTTCATCGATCCTAGACTCTAATTAATATGGAGTTTTCTTTAACAAGACTATCTTTTATAGTTTTTATTTTGCTGGCGATTGTTGAAATTTATGCGATATGTCTCATCACTTTTCAAGGTAGGGCGTGAGCCGAGGGAAGTTATTCGCGCTAAACTAAGCTCTTGTAATGCGCTATTTGGTGTTTAGCTGCAATCATAGTTTCTGTGTCCTCAATCTCATAGTTTAGTAAACTAAAATGTGACTAGCATTATGGACAGTAAATCTGTGCGTTAAAGAATGCAAAATAACTCTCCAGTGATATTTTACAATTCGGTTTGGTGGTTTTTAGGTGTTATTTGTAAATAAAAAATAACCAAATGCTTTAATACCCAGTGCCTCTGCTTAGTTTTCTTAACATAATGAATCAAAACCAGGAAAATAACCCAACTCCAAAGGATCGAGTTTCAGATGTTCCCCCAAATCACTTCTTTGAAACTTCAAC
>CAYXWE010000095.1:0-8997 GCA_964468145.1 uncultured Pleurocapsa sp. | reverse complement strand
GGTGGTATTATTGCTGCCTTAGTAGTGTTGCTTGGTTTTAATTCATTTGTCATTCTCAATCCCGGTCAAGCTGGAGTTTTGAGTATTTTGGGCAAAGCACAGGATGGAGTGTTGCTAGAAGGTATTCACCTCCGTCCGCCTTTAGTTTCTAATGTTGATATTTACGATTTGACGGTACAGAAATTTGAAGTACCCGCAGAAAGCTCTACCAAAGATTTGCAGGATCTTAAAGCGAGTTTTGCGATTAACTTTCGCCTCGATCCTATCCAGGTAGTAGAAATTCGACGCAAGCAAGGAACATTGCAAAATATTGTCTCGAAAATTATTGCCCCTCAAACTCAAGAATCGTTCAAAATAGCTGCTGCGAGAAGAACAGTAGAAGAGGCTATTACCAAACGTAACGAACTCAAAGAAGATTTTGACAATGCCTTGAGCGAACGTTTAGATAAATACGGCATTCTAATTCTCGATACCAGCGTTGTCGATCTTAGTTTCTCTCCCGAATTTGCCCGCGCGGTAGAGGAAAAACAAATTGCCGAACAAAAATCTCAAAGAGCAGTATATGTAGCTAGAGAAGCCGAACAACAAGCCCAAGCAGATATTAACCGCGCTAAGGGTAAAGCTGAGGCTCAGAGATTATTGGCAGAAACATTAAGAGCGCAAGGGGGCGAACTGGTACTAAAAAAAGAAGCGATCGAAGCCTGGCGAGAAGGTGGCGCACAAATGCCCAAAGTCTTGGTAAGCGGTGATTCTCAAGGTGGAGTTCCTTTCTTATTTAATTTGGGAGATATGGAATAAAATTTCAGAGTAAATAGATACCAAATAAATATTTCTGGTGCTGTAACTTACTGGTTGCAGCATTATTTTTTTAGATGTTTGATTATACGAAATACGAAAGGGAAATTTTATTGAATAAAACTATTGAATAAAACTATTGTGATTCCCTAGTAGCTCGATCGCCAAAATAGAATCTTTTCCTAATTCTTTAAACACAAGATAAAGTTACTATGATTTGGCATGAATTCAATAGACCTTATTCGCTATTTTAACTTATATTTGGTAAATAAATTATTGACTAGGGACTAAGGAATAAGCTATTACTGACAAACAAATAACTTCCCGAAGCACTAGGGCGACCGATAACACCAAAAACCAATATGAGCAAGTTAAAACTTAAACCCCAAAAACCCCGTTCTCGAAATTCCCAACGTCAGGAATTAGAGATAAATCCAATTTTTCTTTTAATATTGGCAATGGCTATTTTCATAGTTACTTATGCGACGATCGGTATCGTACCAGTATTGAGAAATTCCTATATTGGTATCTTGTTATATGAACGAGGTTTTGTTCAAGCAATAGTGGTTTTGTTATCTGCATTAGTTATTGCAACAGCGGTTTTAAAGTTTCTGATTATCCAAAAAGAGCATGATGCTTTGGGTAAAATCTGGATTGCCGATCATCTTCCTTTGGACAAACCTGATGCCCATGAAGTTGCTTATTTTCAGGAAAGATTAATCAAAGATGGTAGTTTGATCGCCCTCCGCTGCGGAAGGATTCTCAAGGCATATATCCAAACAGGCGATCGCGCTGCAGCCAATGAGTTTGCCCTGGATGATTCTTCTTTTTATCTAAGTGCCTCCGAATCTTCTTATTCTGTACCCCGTATCCTAGTGTGGGCGATTCCTCTATTGGGTTTTATTGGTACGGTTATCGGTATTAGTGGTGCAGTCAGTGGTTTTTCGGGGTTTTTAGAAAATTCGGGAGATGTAGAGCAAATTAAAGAGGGAATCGGACAGGTAACTAGCAATCTCGGTTTGGCTTTTGATACTACTTTATTGGCTCTATTCTTGAGCGTGGTGGTGATGATACCTCTAGTGCTTGTCGAACGCTATGAGTCTAAGTTACTCCTGGGTATGGATGTTTTTATTAATGACAAGCTATTACCCCGTCTGAAGAAGAAAAACGAGCAGTTAGATCCAGAAACTATCGACAAGGCGATAGAAGGGGCAATTAAAGAGCATTTTCCCAACCCCCAAGATTTGGTCGAACCAGCCCACAGCTATGCACAGCAGGCTGCCAAAAGACTGTCTGCAGGATTTATCTCCGAGATTAGCAAAGTTCAGGATGTTAGTTCTCAGGTAATTGCCCAGGTGAACGATATCAGACAGCAAACAAATCGCGATCGCCAGGAATTTTTAAGTTTCTTTTCTCAACAGCAACAGGCAAATCAGCAGCTCGTACAGCAAATTAGAGGCATTGTAGAAGAGATCCGCAGTAGGAATATGGCAGCAGCCAACGATCTTAACGCTCAAACTCAGGGAATCAGCCAGCAGTTAGAAAAAGCTGCCCAAATTCTAGAAAGTAGAGTAAGCTCGCTAGAAGTTGCTACACAAAAAATGTCTGATTTTCAGCAGGTACAAGAAGGTTTGGAACGGAGTTTTTCTTCCTTAGAAAAAACTGCCCAACTCGAAAATGTCTTGGTTGGGGTGAAAGATAATTTATCTCAACTTCAGCCCATACTCAAGCAGCTTAATAAACCCCGTACTATTACTTTGGTAGAGCAAGATAATCCCGATCGGTAATCGCTCATTAGTTATTCGGGCGGTCAACAGTTTGAGGAAACCTCAAACTTACGCCCTCAGTTATTAGTCATTAGTCAACTCATTTCAATCGATTAATTAAATTAATTAAATTATCTACTGCAATATGTCACGGCGTAATATTTATCGAAAACAACAAACAGAAGTCGAATTATTTCCCTTTCTTTCTGTTCTAGCCTGCACTATTGGCACTCTAATTTTATTAATTATTGTCTTGACTACCCAAGCTCTCGAACCCCAAGAAGCAGTAGTGGTAGCTAAGGTAGAAAAGGATGATAAAGGAGCAAACAAAAATAAAACTCCAGTTTACATCGAAGCTCGCAAAGATGGTTTTGTGCTTCATCCCGATAAAGAATTTGCTCCCAGAGCAGATTTATATGACGAAGAATCTCGTCTCCGTAAAACCATCGCCAAGATTAAAGCCAATAAAGATAAAGAATATTTAATTCTAATTTTGCGCCCTGACGGTTTAGAAATGTTTGATAAAGCTAGAAATTTAGTACGTCAAGAAGGAATAGATATCGGTTACGAGCCGTTGGAATTTGGTTTGGAGCTAAAAATTGAATCTTAATTTTCTTCAACTAATAACTAATAACTAATAACTAATGACTAATAACTAATAACTAATGACTAATAACTAATGACTAATAACTAATAACTAATAACTAATTCTCCTATCCCGAACTCGCATCAATTCAATATTTCCTCTAATTTATTTAATAGCCGCTGTTCGTTATAGGGCTTGGTAAAATAGGCAGAAGCTCCCAAATTAAAAGCTAACTTGCGGTGTTTATCGTTACTACGAGAAGTTAACATGGCGATCGGTAAATCTTTAAACTGCGATCGCCCTTTAATCTCTTCCAATACGCCGTAACCATCTAATCTAGGCATTTCTACATCACAAATAACTCCCTGTACTTTTAGCCCCCCTAAAAGTTTATCCACCGCTTCTCGACCATCTTTGGCTTGCTCTACTCGATAACCACCCTGTTCTAAGGTAAAACTCAGATAGCGACGGATATTAATCGAATCGTCTACAATCAAAATAGTCTTGAGGGCAGTCAGGCGATCGACTTCTTTTGGGGTTGGCGGTAAAGTGCGCTCGACAAGCTCGCCTTGAAAGCTGACTTTAATCAACGCCATCGGATCGATTAGGGGAATAACTTTTCCATCACCAAAAACTACCGAACTAATTATCCCAGGTGGAAGAGGAATGGGACTCTCAATAGGTCTGATTGTCAATTCTTGTTCGTGCCAAAAACGACTAATTTTCAAAGCAGCACAAGATTTTTCATCTCCCACAATCAGAGTCATCGTGCGATCTATACTAGGATTTCCACTCAAGCTTTCAACATTATGCTGGTGGCGATAAATCAGAATTTTGTCGATCTCGATTAGATGAATTTCTTGCTGATTCCAGGCAACCGTAAAATCGCTGTTGGGAAATAAGATAGATTCGGGAGAACAAGATATTAGCTCTCTAATATTACTAGCAGGTATAGCAAAAGTAAGATTACCCTGTTGGACGATGGCAACCCGCAAAATTGACAGCGAAAAAGGAATTTTGAGGGTAAAAGTAGTACCCAAACCCGATGTAGTATCTACACGAATATCTCCCCGTATTTCCTGAAGATTGGTTCGCACCACATCCATCCCTACTCCTCTACCAGATAGCTGCGTCACCTCTTTTGCCGTACTAAATCCAGGCTCGAAGATAAAGTCCAATAGTTCTGTTTCGGATATTTTGGCTATTTCCTCTTGAGTCAGTCCCATTTGACAGACGCGATCGCAAATTTTATCTAGAGAAATACCACCTCCATCATCCTCAATTGTGATAACGCTATGAGTACCGATATTTTTCGCCTCGATCTTAATTGTCCCAGATTCGGGTTTGCCCGCAGCAAGACGAGTTGCCGAATCCTCAATGCCATGGTCGAAAGAGTTCCGAATCAAGTGCATTAGAGGATCGCCGAGGGCTTCGACAACCAGACGATCTAAAAAAGTTTTTTCTCCTAAAATTTGCAGGTTTACTTTTTTATCAGACTGAAAATTGAGATCGCGGATAATCCTGGGAAGACGCTTGGCTGCATCCGCAAAGGGTAACATTTGAGTGCGAGTAACGTTGCCCCGCATCGATTTGGTAGTGTAATGCAAGTCTCTTACCGATTGATGAACTTCCCGCACTCCCAGTTCAATATCAGTTGCTACCTCCTGTAGCTGTAGGATTGTCTCTATTTGTTCCTGACAGATTAGATGAATATCGCTGTAGCGATCCATTTCTAAGCGATCGAAACCTTCGTATTTGCTCGTCGATTGACTAGTTGTAGTTCCCGCTGGTTGTTCTTGGCGATCTAATAGTCCTTCGATCGAAGCGCGGTCGTACCATTGTTTTAGTTTTGTATTGGAACTTTCCATTTGAGCCATGCGCTGACTCATCAGAGAAATAATATTTTCTAGTTGCCCCAATCTCAAAGTAATGCTGTTGCGGTTTAAAACTAATTGTTCAAACAGAGTATTAAACTGTTTTAGTTGAGATGCGGGGATTCGCACCATCTTGTCTATTTGTTCGACAGGAGTTGTTTGACTCGAAGTTTGATTGGTAGCAGAAGTCTCGACTTCCGATGGAGTTGCGATCGGTGTTTCGTTAGTATTTGACTCACCCTCCGATTGCAAAGCATCTAAATCTATTCCGTCTGTATCTAAAGGATCGAACTTCGATTGCAAATCGGCTTCTGCATCGGGTAGATCTAGCCCGAAGTCCGATTGCAAAGCATCTAAATCTATTCCGTCTGCATCTAAAGGATCGAACTCCGATTGCAAATCGGCTTCTGCATCGGGTAGATCTAGCCCGAAGTCCGATTGCAAAGCATCTAAATCTATCCCGTCTGTATCTAAAGGATCGAAATCTGATTCTAAAAAACTACTATCAATGGAGTTGGCAGTTTCTAACTCAAGATTCTCATGACTGTCGTTTGCAGTGTCAGGAGTATAGCTTTCTAAACTAGATGGTAATCTCTGCAAATTACCGAGCAAAACCAAAGCGTGCGATCGCTTCCAGGTTTTTAAGGCTTTTTCTGCCAAGGATATAATCTCTGGAGGAGAAATATCGTCTAACTGTTGTTGAACTGACTCGCAAAGTTGCACGAAAGGTTCTAAGCTAGCCATATTACCAAAGCCCATCAATTCTTGGGCGGTGGCTGTCAATTCTTGGGCTAATTCAGTAAGTTCTAATTGTTTTAGTTGAGTCTCAAAGCGATCTAAAATTCCATCTACACCTTCTTCAAAGATTAGTATGGCAGGATCGAAGTCTTCATTTTGTGCCAACAAAGCATTTTCGTCAGCGGTTTCGAGATCTCC
The DNA here is from genome assembly GCA_964468145.1 of uncultured Pleurocapsa sp. Lineage (GTDB taxonomy): Bacteria > Cyanobacteriota > Cyanobacteriia > Cyanobacteriales > Xenococcaceae > Waterburya. The sequence continues at coordinate 3,040 of CAYXWE010000095.1, read as the reverse complement.
TAAATATTCTCGTAATTTGTTGAAAATCGATTGGTTGTACCGTTCGATCTCAGACTCGATAACTTTTTGTCCGCGACGGTGTAGATCGGCAATATGGCGCAAGCGATCGACACTTTGTAGTAACAGTCTTTCTACTTCTGGATCAATCTGCTGGGAGACATAGCGCACTCTCAAAATTTTGAGAAAATCTTCGATACGATGGGCAGTATGACTTAAAATATTAAAGCCCATCATTCCCGCACCGCCTTTAACTGAATGAGCAGAGCGCAAAATGAGATCTACTTGTTGAGGATCGATCGCACTATCGGCTAAACCAAGTAAATTAGACTCCATAAGATCGAAATATTCTTCTGCCTCATCCAGAAAATTGAGGCGAATCTGTTGCTCTGTATCCATGTTGATAGTTAATAATTGATTTATTCGGCGACCTTAAATTGACCCACTGCAGACTCCAGCTTGGCTGCTACTTCTGCCGTTTCGATAATTGACTGTGCTACTTTGGAAGAAGACTCAGAAGTAATTTCCGACAATTGAGCAATCCTTTGCATTAGCTTTGTAATATTCTGAGAAGTAACTGCTTGGGATATAGTACTATCGGAAATATCACTCATTAACTGATTGACTTCTTGAGATTTTGCCAACACCAAGTTCAAACTTTCTTTGGTGTTTTCGATTAAGCGAGTGGTTTCTACTACCTGAGTTGTCCCCGATTCCATTGCTTGGTTCACTTGTTGGGTTTCTACTTGAATGGCTGCCACAATACTAGCGATTTCTTTGGTTGCTGCTGCTGATTGTTCTGCCAGCGCACCTACCTGTTCGGCGACAATGGTGAAACCTTGACCGTACTCCCCCGCTCGTCCTGCTTCGACGCTGGCGTTGATTGCCAATACATTAGTTTTGAGGGCAATTTCTTCAATGTGCGATACTGCTTGGGAAATTTTCTGGGAAGATTCTCCCAAACGCTTCATTTTCTTCGATGTTTCGCCAACAGTAGAACGCAAATCTAGAATACTATCAACAGTCAAGTCCATATTGCTGGTGCTAGTGACGATTGTCCTGTAAGTGTTGTCGGTAATCTGTTCGGCTCTATTGGCACTTTTAGCAACAGCTTGAATTGAATCGGACATCTGTTCTACAGACATCAAAGTGTCGCGGGTTTCTTTCGCTTCGGAGATTGCTTGTTCGGCTAATAATCTAATAGCCAGTTCATTTTCTTTAAGGGACGAACCTACCTGACGAGAGGATTGTTTGGCTTCAATGGCAATATCTTGTAAGCTATCAATAATTGCATTAAATAAATCGGCAACAGTACTCAATTCCATCGAATCTAAGTTTGCTCTAACTGTTAAGTCTCCTTCTGTAGCATCACCAACTTCTTCGATAAGGGTGTAAATTGATAATTCTAACTGGTTTTTTTCGGCAAGTTGTTTTTCGGCAAAACTTTGTTGCTTTTCTAACAAGCTTTTAACTCTGCTTACCAGTTCGTTGAAGTTATTAGCCAGAGTTCTAGTCTCCCTTGTCCCCTCAACAGCAGCAGTAACCTCCAGGTTGCCTTGTACCACTTCTTGAGTTACTTTCGATAAATTTGTTATGGGACGAGACAATTGCTTTGCCAAGAGCAAAATTAATCCCAAAGAAGCAGAACCCAAAACCAAGGCAGTTAAAGCAAATACTACTATTAGATTTCTTGCTTCTGCTACAATCGCTCCATAATCTACTACTTCAATAGAAACAAAGTCGGTATCGGGAACAGTAGATACTGTATAAATATTGTTGCGGTATTTAAAAGAGGCAATAGTTGCAGTTTTCGACAATATTTCTGCTTGACGGACACTTACTTCCGAAAATCCTTCTTTTTGAGAGATAGCTTGTTGTGCTTCAGATAAGCTCCAAAACTTGGTTTTAGACTTTTCGGCTTTTTGTAATGCCTCATAACTCAAAGAGTTACCTTCAACTCTGACTAGATCTTGAACGACTTCTTTAATTACTCGATCGCCGAGAATATTAGAACGATCGTGTTCTACTCTCTCATGTTGAGATCCTTCATGCTCATGCTCATCATTATGTTCTAGTCCTTTATAATCTTGACCATGGCTATCGTAAAGAACAAAACTATTATCTAGATTGACAATCTGCAATTCGACGAGTTGATTATCTAGTTTCTTAAATTCATTTACTAGGTCTAAATTTAGGATAATGGTTGGAATAGCAGCTTTTATTACCCCCAAAAATTTACCCGTTTGAGGATCTTTGACTGCTCTAGAAAAAGGAATTACATTACTATTGGCCGACTCATCAAATTCAGGCTCATCCATACTTTGTCCATTTTTTTGACTCATTTGCCACCAACCTTCGTCTCTTTGAACAAAGTCAGAAGTGGGATTGCTAAAACTAACATTTAGACCGTTACTTTCAGTGATAAAAATTTCAGCAAATCGATCGGATTGAGTCACTGCTTCTAAATATTTGTCTAGTTTATCGCTGACTGCTAGGGATTTAGTGGTAGCAAATTTTTCTTCTAAAGCAGCAATTGGTTGTTGAGTTAACTTTTGCTCTAGGGCTTTTTGCTCTCCATCTTTCATCACCTGAATCAAGTCGGGATTTTTAGCAACAAGATCGAGACTATCAAAAGAATTGCGAATAAATTTAGCAATGGTTGTACTCGAGAGTACAGAATCAATTTCCATTTGTTCGATGGCTTTCTGTTTTACTCGACGTTCTGTGATGATATATCCAATCGAACTAGCAACTATTAGGGGAAGCAATACTGTGGGTAAAATCGATACTAATAAACGATTGCGGAGAGTCCCAGTTTTTGCGGAGTTTTGGTTTTTTTTGGGGAAATTAGAAGTAGTTTTTGATTTAGATTCAGAATCGATCTTTTTTACTTCATTAGACATAGCAGTTAAAATATATTTAGTAATTTGAATAAAATTGAATGTATTGGCAGTGCGTATTTCGCGATCGCCAGTTTTTGGAGCATTGCTAAAGTTATAAGACAATAGAACTTATTCTCTAGCTCACTTGTAAGGCTTCTAAG
>CAYXWE010000094.1:0-9014 GCA_964468145.1 uncultured Pleurocapsa sp. | reverse complement strand
ACCAATTACCAGCAAAAGAACTATCTTCAGCTTTAAAGAGTAATTATAACTAGCCAAACCAGCAGAAGCTTGAAGACAATAGATATTCGATATAAATATCAATTTAATGTAATTGTAAAATTAACTTTTGTTGCATATTTTTAACAAACTAATTCCAAATTTAGTATTTAAACAAATCAAGCAATATGTGGCGGAATTTCTGTTAGTTGCTCGATTTGGTCTTGAATTAACTTTAACAAATGACTGCGTTCGATTTCGATTCCACGATTGAGATTATGAGAGTCTTCTAAAAATATAATGCTGTCTACCTGTTCTAGAGCGAATAATCGCCATAGAAGCTGGGCGATGGCAATAGGTCTTGCGATCGCATCCGCTTGACTTTTTTTGGCAAAAACACCAGCATCTCGCACCGACTTGAAAGCATAAATAACTTTTTTCTGCTGCTTTAGCTGTGGATTAGCAATAGTAGTCACAACCCACTTTTCTTCTATATTTTGCAGGACATAATACTCTAGATGCTGCAGTTGGTTAGCAAACGCTTTGAGTACAGGAGCGATCGCCTGTTCGATAACCACAGGCGATATGCCATAGTTGGCTGCATCCTCAATCAATCCTGACAACTGCGCATCTAGTTCCATCATGAGTTATAAATTAATCTAAGCTTTGGCTTTCTTTTTTTTGTTTTTCTTTTTCTCTGCCTGTTTTGCTCTTTTAGCAGCTTGTTTTTCGGCTTTAGCTTCGGCTTCTGCTTTTTGTCTGGCTTTTTCTTTAGCTTCAGCTATCTTATCGAGATAATAGTGATAGTCGCCGTGGTACAACACTAGTTCTCCATCGCGAATTTCGACAATTTTATTAGCTGCCTGAGAGATGAAATAGCGATCGTGAGATACAATTACCACCGTACCATCATAATGCTGCAATGCTTCTTCGAGCATTTCTTTAGCGGGAATATCCAGATGATTGGTAGGCTCATCTAAGATCAATAAATTAGCAGGAGTCAGGAGCATTTTGGCTAAAGCCAAACGCGCTTTTTCCCCACCGCTGAGAGATTCCACTTTTTTAAAAACTGTCTCCCCACTAAACAAAAACTGTCCCAATAAAGTCCGTACCTGTTCGTTTTTCCACTCAGGAACTTCATCATGAACCGTATCCATAACCGTCTTATTCAAGTCTAGGGCTTCTGCTTGATTTTGCTCAAAATAGCCAGGAATTACATTGTGCTTACCAATGCTGACTTGACCTTCATCGTATTCTTCCATACCCATAATCATGCGTAATAGGGTAGATTTTCCCGCACCGTTTGCCCCCAAAATAGCAATGCGATCGCCTCTTTCGATAGTTAAGTCTGCACCCAAAAACAAAATATCGTTATTAAAACTATGAGTTAGATCGTCAATTGTAATTACTTCTCTACCGCTGCGAGGAGAAGGAGGGAAGCGAAACTTAAGAGTTCTGAGATCTCCAACGGGTGCTTCGACTAATTCGACTTTATCTAACTGCTTTTCTCTACTCTTGGCTTGAGTACTGCGAGTAGCACTGGCGCGAAACTTTTCAATAAATTCTTGTTGCTTGGCAATTTCTTTTTGTTGTCTTTCGTAAGTTGCTCCTTGAGCGAGTTTGGTTTCTGCTTTTTGCGCCAGATAAGATGAATAGTTACCGAGGTAGGTGGTAGAAACTCCTCGTTCTGTTTCAACAATTTTGGTACAGAGGCGATCCAAAAATTCTCGGTCATGAGAGACAATTACCATTGGTGTATTGATACCCCGCAAGTAATTTTCTAACCATTCAATAGTTTCTAGATCTAAATGGTTAGTCGGCTCGTCCAATAACAGTAAATCTGGTTCTTGGAGCAAAATCTTCCCCAGACTCATTCGCATCTGCCAACCACCACTGTAAGAACTTACTAGACGCTCTCCATCTTCAGAAGAAAATCCCATTTCTGGCAGTATTTTTTCAATTTGAGCATCGAGAGTATAACCACCCAATGCTTCAAATTTACGCTGCAACTTATCCAACCGATCGATTAACTTATCCAACCGATCGGGATTAGCAGTTTCCATCTCCTGCTGTATCTGATTCATTTTCTGTTGAGTTGCATTTGCTTCGACAAACACTGTCCAAAATTCTTCGTAAACTGTCCTCGTGGGTTCTACTTCAAACTCTTGGGTCAAATAAGCAATTTTCAGACTAGCTGGGCGAATTACCTCTCCCGTGGTGGCTTCTATTTCCCCGCTAATAATTTTTAATTGAGTCGATTTTCCCGCACCATTGACTCCTACTAAGCCGACTCTTTCACCAGGCTTAACTTCCCATGTTACGTCTTTTAGTACTTCCCCAGTGGGATAAATTTTACCGATCTTTTCGAGTCGTAACATTGAGTATCTCCTATAAATAAGTATAAATAAGTTGGAAGTGTTTGAAGACAGGGAAAAGTAGAACTTTGTTTATTTTTGTTACATTTTTAGGCTATTTTCTATTATAAGATTAATGAATCAAAATATATCTTAGATTTGGCATTCTCACAAAATTACGAATATTGTCTATTTTTTTAAGCAAATTTAATAATTATCTAGGTATAGTAATATATTCTAACTTTTGGCGAACTACTTAATTACCGAAGAATTACCAATTTAAAAAAGACTTATTTAATTTCATTTGTATATTTATCTTTCTCAAAGGTTATGACCACAGTAATCATAGTTGACGATCAAAATAGTATTAGAGAGTTTTTAAAAATCAATTTATCCACAGAACCCGATATTGAGGTGATTGGAATGGCCCATAACGGTCAAGCTGCGATCGCCCAAGTTGGCGAACATCAACCCGATATTGTGCTGATGGACATTCAAATGCCTGGCAAAATTGATGGAATAGAAGCAACTGAAATTATTACAGATCGTTTTCCCCAAACCAAGATACTCCTGTTTACCAGCCAAGATAATAGACAGCAATTAAACCGCGCTCTCAAAGCTGGTGCAAGAGGATATGTCCTCAAAAATACCAGCGTTAAAGATATTGGTAATATTATTAGATTGACCGAAAAAGGCTTTTTCCAAATTGGGCCAATTCTCGGAAATTGGGACGGATCTAAGGCGACAAGCGATCGAGATTCTCTAGTTTTCTCAAGTAAATATGTTCGAGATCGAGCTAGTACAGTAATTCAACCAAGTTCTGGGTACTCCTATGGAGAAGAAGCGATCTCTAATCCTTCACAAATGAATCATGTCTTGTCTAACCTAACTTCAGGAATTTTTCAGCTTCAAGAAACAATCAAATCTCAAGAAGATACAATTGTGAACTTGACTAACCAATATTCTCAAGTTCAACAAGAAATTAGGACTAAGCTCAAAAAAAACAAGAGAGTTGTTAACCATAACAGAACCTTAGGCTACAACAGCAGAATTCGTTCTCAACCCTTATCTCAAAAAAAACAGCACATTTTATTTATTAGCAGTTTTTTCCTAGGAGCATTTACAGTAATATTTTTGCTGTTTATCATTGTGTTCTTGGGAGGAATGTAAGTTGACATAGCCAAGCGCAGTAGAAACAATTCATTTTATTTACTGGATCGATCTGCCACATCACCAATCAAATTCAAGTCTTGACCGCCAAAAATAACTTGTGGATGAAGATAGTATTTAAACTCCAATAAATTATAAAAAGGATCTTCAAGAAAAAAAGTGTAGTGTTCGAGAGTTTTGTCAGCAAAGCGTAATTTTGGCTGTTCTCTGAATTGTAGCTTGTGTAGCCAGGCGCGATCGCATACTTCTTGCCACGCTAATTTGGTGGGCAAAATCAAACCCAAGTGGCGAGGATAAATTCCGACTTGCTTGACCAACGGTTGCGGACTTATATGACCAATTAACTGCGTACCATAAAAGTTAAAAATTACTGCGGACTTATTTTCTCTACCTACGCTACAGCCCAAACCTAATGAATAAAATTGTTTAGCCAAGATAATGTCATCGATCGGTATTGCTAGATGAAAAATAGCTGAATTTGACATACCTGTAGAATCAATTAATAAGATAAATTAGTTTTATTCTAGCTATAGATAAGTTTTAAAAATAAAAAAAGCAATTTAAACAAGTAAAATACTGAGAGACATAAAAAAGTATGAAGGATTATAAAAAATTATGAAGCAGCGTGGAGTAGCAGTTTGGTTTACAGGATTCAGTGGTGCGGGAAAAAGCACTATCGCCGATGCTTTAACCGAAAAACTTAAGTCCGAAGGATATCAGCTTGAAGTTTTGGACGGCGACGAAATTAGAGAAAACTTAACTAAAGACCTTGGTTTCTCCAAAGAAGATCGAGATACAAATATTCGTCGTATTGGATTTGTCGCTAAACTTTTGGCTCGCAATGGAGTAATTGTTTTAGTTCCCGTAATTTCTCCTTACCGTGCCATTAGAGAAGAAATGAGAGCTAATATAGGTAACTTTTTAGAGGTTTTTGTTAATGCTCCTATTTCTGTTTGCGAAGAGCGCGATGTCAAAGGACTATACAAACAAGTAAGAGCTGGCAAAATCAAGCAGTTTACAGGGATTGACGATCCTTACGAGCCTCCTGCTAACCCTGAAATAGAATGCCGTACTGACCTGGAAGAATTATCAGAGAGCGTTGATAAAATATTCAATAAGCTAAAAGAATTAGAATATATTTCCTAATTAATTACTAGTAGCATATATGTATAGGCCGATTGTTTATTAGTAAGATTGAGCATCGAATATCATTCGTCGCCTATTGATATAGTTTAACGATCAACTTCCAAATGGTCGATTTGTCAACTTTAGAAGATGTAACATCAATAGCCTAGGTTTCCTCCGCAAGACAAAGCTTTTACTTGCGGAGTCGAGACAATTCATCACCACCAAAACGAGAAATACACAAATTTTGATATCTTGAATCCGTTGTTTAAAGTAAACCAAATTATTTGTCTAGAAGATTGCCACAGTCGTCTTTATGGAGAAGTAATTCAGCTAATCCCAGATCGCGGAACTTGTTGGTTTAGACCAATTTGTATGGCTGTTGGCGAGCTAAGTGTGGATTGTAGCGTTCAAAACAAACGGCTAGTTCGCCTAGATTCTAGTTCAGATTTGTTGTGGCCAACAAGTTTGTTTAGACCAGCTTGGGACGTAGAAGTAATTTCTTTATTAAGTCAAGGACAATATTCTGACAATCTGGAGGCTAAACTGTCCAGTCATGAGTATTTTAATCAATTCGTACGGCAGGTATGGGAAAACAATCGAGATAAGTTTTGAATATATAAAAATAAAGTTTGTGCGAGCATTATCTGGATAAACTCCATATAAATCAAGTCATATTCGGTTTTTTTACTTTTTTACACTAAATTTACAGGCAATTAGGTGATTTATATATTGATATTTAGTAAATTTCATTACTAAAATTTTACGAAAAGTAAATCATAATTAGCTAGAGTCAATATTTAGAAATACTTACGTCTATGGAAATTAGAGGTAAATATTTAAGTAATTGTCCTGATATCAACGCATAAAAAAATGATTATAAAGGTAGAAAGTTTAAAAATGATAAAGGGGGCTTAAAGCCAATATAGTAATATTTTCACTCAAGGCGATCTAAATATTAAATAAAATCTAGTTTAGACAAGGTTTGTCGCTTTTTGAGGAGTATCCTAACCTATTTTATCTGTACGTCAAGATTTCGTGAAGTAAGTAATAAAGGGTAGATATCCGTGAATTCACGGACTATCCTTGAAACATAAAACTAATTTTTAAAGTAATATCCAGAACGAGGAAAAAAACAAATGAACAGTACAAAACTATGCACTCAATTTACAATTTTTAGACCTGAAGGCTTTTTGAGTGCAGCTAACGCTTCAGAATTCCTCGATAGATTGAGTATCGAAGTAACTACTTCGGTGGATTCAGCATTGTTAGTTAATATGGAAGCAGTAGAATTTATGGATAGTGCTGGTTTGACCGCTTTAATAAAAGCATTCCGTTTAGCTGAAAGTCTAGGAAAAAGATTCGGAATTTGCTCTCTTGCTCCTTCTGTCCGTATTATGTTTGAACTAACTCAACTGGATAAAGCATTTGAAATATATGAAGATACAAATGCGTTTGATATAGCAATTCAACATTAGAGCTTGAGGCTTAAATATGGCTTATGCTTATAAAATTAAATGATATTTGTTTTTAAAAATACATTTGATTGATTAATTGTGTAAATATGCTGCAAGTTTACTGCCTTAGTTTATTTATCGGGACGAACTTTTGTAAGTCATCTCTGGAAAAGTAACAAACTAGTAACCAAAAAAAATCTAAGACTGTTACTTTTAATTGCCACGATAAAGTGCCTGCCTAAATTACCGCGAATAAAAGTCATATTTTTCTTTTAAAGAAAAGCAGCTATCCGCTAACGCATAAGTAATAGAGCAAATAAAGCTTGATAGTTGAGACTGGGCAGAGGGAAAGGGCTGAAAGGAAAAGCGCACCGCCCCGTCTGAGGTTTCGCGACTACATAGGGACGCGGAGCAACAAGGGAATAGAGAATAAACAATTAATTTTGCCCGCGTACTTACCTATACTTAAATTTGTTTCTATGACAAATTTTCAATTGATATAGATAGCCCCAAACCCCAATTACTTAAAAAGCCACAGTCAAATAAATAACTGTGGCTTTCAATATAGTTTTAGTTTACAAACAGCGAACAACTAAGAAGTCTTTCTCTGGGCTTAGAAAGTAAAAGTTGTTCTTAAAACACCAAGCAGTGCATCTTCTTCATCCTGTTCTCCGCCATTGGGATTTATAAGATATACAACACCTGGAGTGATCGAAATATTGTCATTGAATTGGTACTTGTACAAGCCTTCTAGGTGAACGGGAAGATCTTCACTTACAGTATCAGTGTTTCTTGAACCCAAATAAGGTTCTACACCAGCAAACAATCCTAACAAATTACCTTCCTTGCCCAAGTCAGGAAGAGAGATACCCGCGCCGTAAGACCAAATTTCCGCTTCTCCACTGCCAACAGACTCCTGAGCATCGGTATACATACCAAAAGCGTTGAAAGCAACAAAGTCAGTGGGTTGAAAAGCGACTTCTACACCATAGGAATTGGCAGTTACTTTCGTACCCTCACCAAACGGTTGAACCGCGTCACTCGTACCTACACCTAAGTCAAAAATTTCGTTGCTTCCTGCACCAAACTTACCGAGGACATAAGTACCCGCAATTTGAACTTTATCATCCAAAAAGCTGAGGGCAACTTGACCTAAAGCAGAGAATTCTTCGTTGAACAAACCGCCATCTTCGCTACTAACAGGGTTAAATGAATCACCGCCGAAGTAACCAGCACTGATTGTGACAAAATCTACAGGATTGAAGTTAAAACCAACACCGCCACCACCAGCTAAACCAATTTTGTAAATCGGGCTGGACTCAGCAAAGCTAGAAAGAGAACCACTAGCACCAGTAAAAGAGTCTAAATAAGGACTGAGAGTAGGTGCAAAATCTGCCCAAAGAGGAAAGGCTGCAGGTAAATAGACATCAATTTTACTACCAATGGGGAAGTAATAGGCGAGCCAGCCAATACCAACATTATTGCTACTAGGACTAGTTTGATAAGTTAAAACACCAGTTTCTAAAGGAACGGGTACTTCAGTAGCGTTGTTGCCTTGCCCTTGTTCGTCAGCAGTTTGAAAGTCAAATCCAGCATTGGCAGCATCAATACGAGTATATAGAGCATCTTCACCAAAGAAACTCGATACAAATGCCAAACGTACTCTATCTTGAAACACTATCTCGTTGAAATCAGAATTATTAAATTCGCCACTCAAACCAAAGACGGCTTCACCTTCAAGTTTGGTAGTAGTAGAGAATTGACTATCTTCTAAAACTGCGGTACGACTTTCAATTTCGTCAACGCGACCGCCAATAGTAGCTAGTTCTCCCTCAAATTCCTGAGATAAACGAGTAATGGTGTCCAAATCTTCAGAAGCAACGCTACCCTGAGAAGCAATCAAGCGTTCGATTTGGTTGAGACAGGAGTTCAAACCAGCAGCAAATTCATAACGGCTTAGGGGTTGATTGCCACGGTAAGTTTGGTTGGGGAAACCAGAAATACAACCATAGCGATCTACAAGGCTACGTAGTGCTTCATAAGCCCAATCTGTAGGGGCAACATCTCTTAGTTGGTTGACATTAGTCACCTGATTGCGAGAGTTGGTTTTTCCCTCTTGGCTATAGCTATTAATTTGATTGAGTAACTGATTACTGTTACTGCTATTTCCTGAAACTGATTGAGCGGAAGCAGATAGCTGCGAACCAACAATTATACCTACTACCGCTGGAGCAGCTAGCAGCAAGTTGCGTATGTATTTTGACATTTTCCTCACACCTTAGAAATATTTACCTAAGTACAAGATACGCATCACAAAACATATTTTGTACTCAGGATTCCTAATCAAATTAGCAATGATGTTTCAGGTATTTTGTATACCTGAATACATTTTTATTTTTTTTTCAGCATAGGTTATGTAGTCATTAACACTGACATTAATATTCAACCAGAAACCCAATTAACCAGAGTTCTTACAGGAAAACCCGTTGCACCTTTATTGTTTACTCCACTAGGAGAATCGGCCCATACTGGCCCAGCAACGTCTAGGTGCATCCAGGGAGTATCCTTAATAAATTGTTTGAGAAAGAGGGCTGCGGTGATCGAGCCACCAGCACGAGGTCCAGTATTCTTCATATCAGCAATTTGTGACTTCAAACCTTCAAAATATTTATCCTCCATAGGTAGTTGCCAGAATTTCTCTCCTGCTAATTCAGCAGCAGTTTTCATTTCTGCTGCTAGAGCATCATCGGTACTCCACAGACCAGCAATATCGTTACCCAAAGCAACTATACAAGCACCTGTAAGGGTAGCCAGATCGACGATCGCATCTACTTCTAGAGTCTCTGCATAAACTAAGGCATCAGCCAAGGTTAAACGACCTTCTGCATCGGTATTATTGACTTCGATAGTT
>CAYXWE010000093.1:0-9026 GCA_964468145.1 uncultured Pleurocapsa sp. | reverse complement strand
ACTCTGGAACAGTCCAAATCAAACATTTAATCTGAGGCTGTTGTTGCAAGATATCTTGAATCTTCGAGCGCAAAATTACCAGATCTTGTTCGGGCAATATGTATGCTTGTGCGGGAGTACGCTCGGGAATATAAGCTTCAATACATTCTGTGGAATTGCTTGTATCTCGATTCTGGCTCAATCGATAAGCATAATTTTTATGACCCAGGGAGCGAAATAAAATTTCTCCAGTATGGCGATCGATAATATGGCGATCGGGCTGAACATCTCCCTGAAGCAAGCTTGATTCTAAACCCCAAACTGCCTTAACTTCGATTGAATCTTGAGCTATCTCTACCATTCCCGAAGCGTAAGTTTGTTTTAGAGGTCTAACTAAAATTGCTAAATTTACATTCTCTCCACTCAGTCCCAATTTATTCCAATACAATAAACTACTGGCATCAAACAATTGCGACCAAACTTTGATAATTGTTTCGCCTATCCCTTGAGGACAAACCCTACAGGTATGCGATCGCGCCCAACCCAAACCCCCCAAATCTTGTCCTGGAGGCAAAAAGAAACAAGGCTGCAAGATCAAAGCGTCTGTATTTAACTGTTGTGCAGCCCGAACAATATCTTGTGACCAATCTTGAGGAAACGCAGCACTAGCTAGGGTTTGCCGAGTACGATTGGCAACCGAAGCGATCGCCAAATAGTCGTTGACATCTAAATCAAAAGAAGAGTCTGATAATTCTTGAACTAAAGATTTGAAATCTGACAATTCTGTTAAAAATTGGCGTAGTAGATTATTACCCAAGACAAATCCAGGTAATACATTACACTCCCGTTGAAGCAACTGGCTGAGAACATAAGCTCTATTCCCAACCAAAGACTTCTCTTCGTGCTGAATTTGCGAAAGCCAATATATATAGTTCAATGCTTCAGGTTACAGCAACTAATTCTTGGTTTTTAATTAATGCTTTTGCCAAAAATTCGTCGCTTAATCTCATAAATGCTTTCGAGCCTCCAGAATTGGGCATTGCCACAGAAACAGGAGTAAATAAATCAACTGCTTTAGCCACGTTGACATCCATAGGAATTGAATTTTCAAACAGTTGTTCGGGATTAAAATCATCTCGAACTCTTTTCATTACTTGTTTGTAATATCTACCCATCAATCCACCAGCCGAGAGAATAAATACAATCCCCAAAAGTTTTACATCTAACGGGTGAATATTTTTATGACTTTCTTTGAGTTTGGCTATTCTTCTTTCTAATAACTGGATTCCTACTAACGACAGGGGTTCGGGACGAGCAGGTAAAAGATAGAAATTACTAGCTGCAATACCGCTACGAGTGAGTAAGTTATAACCAGGAGCGCAATCTAAAATAATAAAATCGTAATCATCAATCACTGGCTCGATAATATTTTTAACCAAGATTCTTTCAAAGTTATCCCATACTTTTTGAAATTCCTGTTCCCCATGTTCTAAAGCCTGCTGGTGTAGCATTTGAGAAACTTGAAATTCATCATAAAGCTCGATGTCTCCTGGTAGTAATTCTAGACCATCAATATCGCAAATACCAGGAACGATAATATCTTGGATTTCTAATTTGCTCCAAGGATTGGGATTGATGGCATTGTCTAATAGATAGCTAAGAGTACGTCTTTTTTTACGTAACTTAGCAAATTCATGGGGTGAGACTAAGCTTAAAGTCGCACTGATTTGTGAGTCTAGATCCAAAACCAATACCCGTTTGCCATGTTTTTTTGCCAAACAAGTAGCAAGATTAACGGTTAAGGTAGTTTTTCCTACTCCACCTTTCATATTGACGGTGCTGATAATAGTTCCCATGTTTAAAATTCCTAACAGTCTTAGTTAACGTTAGTGTGCCAAAAGATATTATGGCAAAGATAAATCCTAATTCTTCCTAAAGTTTTTGTTCTCTATTTATTACTTCGTCCAAAAGTATTACTCTTTACTTTTGGCTACTTTTCGCTTTGAGTAGCCTCAGACTCAGGATAAAGAGGTTTGTTGTCTAAAGGACCAAGACGGCTGGGAGGCCAAAAACGAACCGTAGCTCGCCCAATAACATTATCAAAAGGGACAAAACCCCAATAGTGAGAATCATAGCTATTATTACGATTGTCACCCAAGACTAAATATTGTCCTTCAGGAACTTGAGTCGGGCCATATTCATAGTTGGGAGCGTTCAGAATATATTTTTCGGTAAGCTCTTTACCATTAACAAAAACATCGCCATTTTTTACTTCGATGGTATCTCCTGGAATACCAATGATTCTTTTAATAAAGGCTTCGTTATAGTTTTGTTTCTTAAGAGCATCTGTAGGCGAAAAAACGATTACATCGCCTCGTTCTGGTTTACGAAAACGATAGCTAATTTTTTCAACGATGAGGCGGTCATCAATTTCTAAGGTGGGCAACATTGATTCTGATGGAATAAAACGAGCTTCGGCAACGCAAGCACGAATTCCAATTGCTAGCACTCCAGCAGAAACTAGAGTTTTCACTAGTTCTACGATCGGATTTTCCTCTTTTTCGCTCACAAGCTCATTATCTCCAAATAAAAGTCAACAATTAAATTTTAAATTAATTAAATACCCTTAGGGCGAATCAACAGAGAGACTTCCTCAAGGGTGCGCCAGTCACCCAGATCTCGCCAACCCTTTATTAATATAAATTTAACCTAAGAAATATAGCCATTCTTTAAGTAATATTTTTTTATCGTTTAAGAAACAAGCATTTATGTATAGCTTTTAGGTATAACTTGAAAGTTGTTATTAATTATCTTGGTCAATGTTCTCATTTTAGGACTCAAAAAATAGAGACGAATACCAAAAATAACATTTCTAAAACGATTAAAACCAACTAATTAATAATGAATATTATTCGCTCCCTCAACTCGTTTTCTTTACCTGAGTTGTTCAAATTAATCGAACATGATTACAAATCGGGTCGTTTAATAATAGAAACTCCCCTGAGAGATCGAAATAATCATCGAAAAAGAATATATTATCTGTGGTTCAAAGACGGCTACCTCATTGCAATTAGTAGCTGCATCAATCAAAAGGGATTAATTGATTTAATTGGCAAACGCGACTGGCTAAGTCCCGCGATCGTGGATCGATTGAGAAAACTTTGTCCTGCTGGCGTACCTCTGGGTATTTATCTGCATAAAATGAAGCTGCTAGATTCAGAAAAAATCAGCCTGATTTTTCAACTTCAGCTACATCAAGTTTATCGGCTATTCCAGCTAAATGAAGGAAGATTTAGGTTTGATGATTTTGCTAAATTACAAGGTCGAATATTAACGATTCCTTGGTTAGAAATGACGGGACATCGCATCAAAACTAGCGAAGTCAGTATGTATGCTCTGAGGCTAATGGAGAGTTCAGAAAAATTTATCGACCAATTACCATCTTTGAGTCAAGCCCTGAGAAAAACGGCGACTCAATCTCATCTCAAGCTAAATACTATCGAACGACAGTTATGGGACTTAGCTGATGGTAAAACCTCTTTATTAACTATCGCTAAAATAACCCAGCATTCTGCTCGGAAAATTAAAACTACTGCTTTTCGACTAATTGCAGTGGGACTATTAGATCCAGTCTTTGTACCTAGCCAAGATTGGTCGCACAGCAACATTCTACATACCTTAACCCTACAAGGAGACACGACGAAACTTTCTACGATCGCCCGTTCTTCTTTAGGTTGCCAACAGCAAACGGCGTACGAACTTCAAAACAGGGTCGCTCGGGGTACACCTTCCGAGCGAAATATGGCTGAATCTGACGAATTGCTCCCGCAACAAGCCTCATTACCCCCAGAGCAAACCCGATCTGGGCAAACTGTCACAGAAATTTACCAATCTCCAAGAGTAGATCTAGGTAGGAATACATCACTATTAAGAACTTTTGCCGATCTATTCAAAAGAAAAGTTTAAAGTATCAGCCTGAGTTTAATTCACCACTAAGCTCTATTTTTTTGTCGAGAAAGGGAACTATAACGATAGGACTATCATTTCGATTGGCATTTTTATTACCCTAGGGTTTTTGAATACTAATTACTCATACATTTACCTCCTATGTCTTCGGCAATCAAAAAAGGGCTTTTCAAACTGAATATAACGGATCATCATGCAATTTTGGGGGTGTCGTTGGATGCCGAGCCTCAAAAAATCCGCATTAGCTATTTGAAAATTGCTCAAAAGCTGCATCCAGATAAATGTCGCTCCGATATTAGAAGAATGGAGATAGCAAGTCAAATTTTATCTAGATTAGTAAATCCTGCTTACGAGCAAATGTCGAGAAAAACTAATTTTGCCGAACATCAATTAGTTTTAACCAAAATTGGCAAGCGTTTGGCAGAAAACAAAAACAAAATCAAAGTATCTAGCGAAGCTGCCCAAGAGCTACTAAAGGCTGGAGAAAGTAATGCAGAATTAGTTTATAACAAGCTGCTCAAAAAGCTGACAATTAACCAATACGAATCTCTCAAAGAAATTGCCCATAATATTGGTGCTATTAGCGAACTCAACATGGTTTACTTAATGTTGAAAAGCGATCGCATTGCGGATAAACAATCTTCCCGTCCTCCTCAAAAATCTTCTGGGCCAAAAACTAATGCCCGCAAACCAAAATCCAGCGTCAAAAAGCAGACAGTATCTCAAAACAAGGATACTGTAACTCAGACCAATACTTCAGAAAAGACTGAAGTCCAAGAGCCAACTACCGGAGTAAGAGTTAATGCTTTTGTCGGACGCGCTCAAAAGTATATTGAAAAAGGCGAATTCGATCTTGCAGTAACAGAATTAAGAGATGCTTTAAGAATAGATCCCAACAACGGTTTAGCTCATGCTGTTATGGGCAAGGCTTATCTACGCAAAAATCAACTCACTATGGCCAAAGTACACATTAGCAAAGCCTGTAAAGCAGAACCCAGCAACCCGACCGTACTCGAAAGTAAAAAAGAACTCGATAAATTAATTAAAAAAACTGGTAAGAGCGATCGCAAATCTAAATCTTCTGATTCCAAATCCGATCGGCAGCCAGGAAATAGCGGTTTCTTTAGTGGTTTTTTTGGATCGAAAAAAAAGTAACTGATACTCAGCTTTTAAACCTCAGCATCTGCTGTAACGCTCATTCCACGGTAAGATAACACAAGTAGATAACGCGAGTTGATTCTAACTTAGAGCTACCTCAACAGATCGATCTTGTTAACTCAAACTCACGTTAGATATTAGCGACTGCGTGCATTGTCGAACCCGAATCCACATCAAACCTTAAATGATTTATCAACCCCCTGCTGGAGCTAGAGATTTATTACCCTTAGAAGTAGAACAAAAACGCTGGATTAACGATCGCCTGCAACATCGTTTTCATCAGTTCGGCTATCAGCGTATTGTTACCTCAACCCTAGAGTGGCTGGATACTCTAACTGCAGGTGGGGCAATTCAACCCTCTAAAGTAATCCAACTACGCAGCAATGGTGAAAATTCTTTGGGTTTGCGTCCTGAATTAACCGCTTCTATCGCCCGCGCAGCAGTAACGAGAATGGCAGGTAATACCTATCCCCAGCGTCTTTGTTATCGTGCTAATGTATTTCGCAATCCATCTTCCGCTCATCACGGTCGCCAGCTTGAATTTTATCAAGCAGGAGTAGAATTGTTATTTGCGGGTGGGGTATTAGCAGATGCAGAGATAATTTTATTGTTGGCAGATTGTTTGCGCGGTCTGGATATTCCTGATTGGTCTATTTTAATTGGGGAAGTGGGGTTGACGCGATCGCTTTTGGCAGTGTTTCCCGAATCGATTCGTACCCAAGTCCGCAACTGTATTGCCAACTTAGATCGCATTACTTTAGATAGTTTGGATTTGAATGCAGAGTTAAAAGCTTCTGCTTTATTATTATTCGATCTCAGAGGCAAACCAGAAGATGTCTTAGAGAAAATATCAACTTTAGATTTGGATGACAATGCCAAGATAATAGTCAATAGTCTTAAATCTTTATTTGAATTACTCAATAGTAGTTCGGATAAACCCATCCCTTTAACTTTGGATCTCAGCTTGCTCCAAACTTTTGATTACTATACGGGAATTGTTCTCAAAGCGGTTAGTTTTCAAGATAGTGATTCTTATGTCTTGGCAGAGGGGGGACGCTACGACAAACTTTTAGGATTATACGACCCTCAAGGTAAATTGTCTCCTGGAATTGGTTTTTCCATGTCTATTGAGGATTTGCACTCTTGCTTGCTATCTACTGATAAATTACCCCGTACCGCCCCTAAAAGTGATTGTTTGGTAATTCCTACCACTAGCAAAGTAGAAGCGATCGCGCTTAAATATGCTCGCAAGTTAAGGAGCGAAGACGATCGCGCCAGAGTGGAAATCGACCTGGGAGAACGATCGCAAACAGCGATCCAACAATATGCTAAAAGCTGTCGAATTGAAAAGTTAATTTGGATTGAGGCTGACGGTAATCCTAGAGTTGAAATTCTGAATTAATTCCTACATCCAACAATCCAAAAAAATATCGGTCGCTAATGACCGATCGATGATTGATTAAAGACAATATACAAAATAATTCATAATGGCTTTAAACTGTCATAATATCCTTTTCTTTGATAGCAAGTAGTTCTTCAATTTTTTGGTTATAACTATCGGTAATCCCCTGAATCTCGTTTTGTAAATCTCTAGATTCATCTTCGGAAATATCGCTGTTTTTTTCTTCTTTGCGTATTTCTTCGATCGCATCGCGACGAATGTTACGAATTCCGACTTTACCCTCTTCAGCCAATTTACCAGCAGTTTTAACCAATTCTTTACGACGTTCTTTGGTCAGAGGGGGAATATTCAATCTAATAATATCCCCATCGTTGTTGGGAGTCAGACCAATATCAGACATCGATATTGCCTTTTCAATCTGACCCATACTACCCTTATCATAGGGCTGAATCATAATCGTAGTAGCATCGGGAGTACTCAAATTTGCCAGAGACTTTAGGGGAGTCTCCGAACCATAGTAATCGACCATAACGCGGTCTAATAGAGAAGTACTTGCTCTCCCCGTGCGAATAGTGTTAAAAGACCTTTGAGTCGCCTCAATTGTCTTTTGCATACGTTCTTTAACTTCAGATAACTTCACAATTTCCTCCTACTATAGTGCCTACTGTTTCCCCTTTGGTAGCGCGCATAATATTACCGCCAACAGAAAGATCGAATACTAGTATAGGAATATCATTTTCTTTACACAAAGCGATCGCCGTACTGTCCATAACTCGCAGTTCGTTGGTCAAAACGTGAGCGTAAGTTAGACTCTGATAGCGACGAGCATTACTGTTTTTTTGAGGATCGCAATCATAAATTCCGTCAACCTTAGTAGCTTTAAAGATGATTTCCGCATCAATTTCGGCTGCCCGTAAAGCAGCAGTAGTATCAGTGGTAAAAAAGGGATTTCCCGAACCCGCTCCAAAAATGACTACACGACCTTTTTCTAAATGGCGAATCGCCCGACGGCGGATATAAGGCTCTGCTACTTCTTGCATAGATATCGCGGTCTGCAAACGATTGGAAATTCCAATGCGTTCTAAAGCATCTTGTAAAGTCATAGCATTCATTACTGTAGCAATCATGCCGATATAGTCTGCAGTGGCTCGATCCATACCCGCAGCAGAGGCTTTCATACCGCGAAATATATTGCCTCCACCGACCACAATTGCTACCTGCACTCCGCTTTTGACAACATCAGCTACTTCTTGGGCAATTTCGGCGACTACAGCAGGATCGATGCCATAGCCTAAATTACCCATCAACGCTTCGCCACTCAACTTTAATAAAACCCTCTGGTAACTCATTCCTAGAAAAGTAAACCTCGATCTTTCTTGTTATTTATCTCCCCATAACATAGCAGCTTTCTGCACTTTGTCATGAATAAAAGCTCTAAGAGATTGATAATTTTCAACTACCTTAACTTACTCCCTATCGGTCGCTTCGGGCGGTCAACACATCACGGGGTTTCCCCAGAATTACGCCCTCAGAAGTTAGAGATTGTATCTGCACTCCACCTCAACTCTAAATATCTCGGAAGATACTTAGCTTTGGCTTCATCATGCGACACATCAGGGACGGCTGAAATACGCCCCGTACTCTCAAAGTCTTGCTTTAAGAGTAACGTTCTTAGTGCTACGTTTCTCGCTCCGACTAAATCAGAATGGAGTTCATGACTACAAGCAACACATCTAAAAATCAGTCCTTTGTTGGGTCTATTTTGTTGAGAAACATGACCGCATTTTGGGCAACACTGTGAAGTTAATTATGCTGGTACTTTAACTGCTAAAGAACTAGATAATATGGCTTTGTAATCAATATAGCCATGCAATTGGGCAAAAGCCCATTTGGACTTATTTCTCTTGGCTTTTCTTTGCTTAAGAGAAGCTTCTTGCTCCGTCCTTACGCCGAGGAAACCTCGGCGCGGGCGGTGCGCTTTTTTACTACTTTTACGGGTTATTCTTTGGCGAATATGTTTAAGATTTTCTAATCCAATCAAAGTATTAGGAGAAACTATCTTTTTGCTAATACTTTGATTAACAGCAGCAGTGAACCTAAACAAGTATTGTTTAGTAAAAATCAAAGGGGCAATCGCGCTTATAGCAATCACGCAAGCGAGCTTATAGCTTTTTGATAAGCGGTATCGCGCTCGCGATGTTTTGTCTTTGGTCGGAGTTTCTTCCCTAATTTCTACAAGTTAGGGAAGAAACCCCGACCTTAATTTTGAAAATAAAGATGTTTTACTTCCTAGGTTATAACAGTGTTTATTTGGGTCGCCATTTTATTTCATCGCCAACTGGTTCGATATAATCTCTGGCAACTTCTCCATCGTTGAGTACCGCAGTAATACTATCGCGGAGATAGTGATTATTCACTCCCTCTGCAGATTCCGCACAATCGTCTATAGTACCCTGATAGCGAATCACAGCATCACTATCCAATAAATAAACAGTAGGAATAACCTTAGTTTTAAAAGATT
>CAYXWE010000092.1:0-9026 GCA_964468145.1 uncultured Pleurocapsa sp. | reverse complement strand
GGCAATAATTGTCTCTGTAGGTACGTAGGGCATCCAATCGGGGATTTTATTTCTCAGAAGAGTTACTAGATCTTTGTGTACTCCTTGGTGTCTTTCTGGTTCGGTTAATAGATCGATGAAGTCGATCGCCATTTCTCGACCAAATTCGGGGTTATTATTTGCCAGACGTTCGATGACGGGATGAATGCAGGCGCGAATATCCGAACTGGAGTTTACCGCCATAGCTATGATTAAGATGCGTGGCGAAGCGATGCCGTCAGGCTTATCTCCTATTAGTCTTTCATCGGGTAACTGTCCAAATATCCTGATACCGACGCTTCTTACTGAATCGTGGGGGGAGGATAATAACGACTCGATTAAATCTGGTGGTAGTTCGGTGACTGGAGTTTGATGGTTAAGTAAGATTCGCGCCCCCAACACCTGTATTTCGGGTAGGGGATGTAAGAGTAAATCTAAAATTACAGGGAAGCCCAAGGTACGTAGTTGGGGGGTGAAACTGAGTAGGAGAGTTTCGCTAATTTCTTGCGCCATCTCGGTTCTGGTATCATCGAGATTTAGTAGAACGGTAATTATTCTGGCAATAAGTATTTGGGCGGTTGTTTCGTCTAGAATTGAGGAACTTAATAATCTACGGGCAAAAGCGCGAGTAGAGGCGCGATCGCTAGTTACTAAACTTGCTATGAAATCGCTGGAACTAAAGAAGTATTCTCGTTGGGCTTCGATCCATTGATAGGCTTGTTCTCTAGCATTTGCAACAATGCAGTTAGCCACTGCTAATACTAGTTCGCGATCTGGTAATTTGGAATCGTATTTACTACAGGCTAGGGTAAAGGCAAACTCGGCTGTAATTTCGTAAGTGCTATTTAATAATTTAATTAAACAAGATACATCTAGGCGATCGCAATATTCGCTATTTTCTGGTAATGCTTTGACTGCAAATTGATGTACGGGCAAACATCTACTCTCTAGTAATAGTCTTAGTAGGGCAGATGGTTGTTTGTCCCAGAGTTGAGGAAAGGCTTCTTCTCTAGTTTCGGGAATGGGATCTCCTGGCTTATAAGTTCCCTGACAACGCCATGCTTTGGAGTGGGGTTGATAGCGGGGACTATTTTGATAGAGGATCTGGTTGAGAATAATACGGCTAGCAAATTTATCCCAGTGGTGTTCCCTAACATCGTAAGAACGGGTTTGATAGTTATATCGGCGATCGATTGAATGCAAGGGTTTTTCTGCATCGCGATCGCTATACTGTAAGAGAATCTCTGTTGCCAGATTGATATAATCTTCTTTTTCTTCCCCCAAAGTTTTGAGAGTCCGCCACACTCGCTTGATTAAATACTCGCGAGTCGATTCACTATAGGCTAATCTCGACTGCGGGCGTTTCATTTCTGCTTGAATTTGATTTTCGTCGCGAGTATATTCATATCTACCGTTAGCATCGATAATATAGTGGGCGTAGATATGTTGACCGTCGGGAAGAGTGACGCTATATCTTTTACTATTAAAGTTGCCTTTATTAGTTTCAAAACGATAAGCAAGAATACCAAACACTTCTCCATCCTGGCGATATTCTGCCATCTTAAAGATATGGCGCAGTTGTTTAAAGTAGTTGGGTTGTAGGGGTGCTGTTCTGACTAGGTTAAGAATGACTGGACGAGTAAACTGATTATTAATTTGATAAAAAGTATCGAGGACTTTATATCTTCGGTAATCTTCACGATCTAAGTAAGTTTGCAATGCTAAATCAAGATCTTCTGCTGTGCCGTTTTCTGCAAAATTCTTTAAATAAATAGGTAATTGAGCTAATTTTTGCGATCGCATTTCGGCTTTTTCTTTTTCATCGGCTAATTTGTATAAAGCCTCCCAAACAATACGCTGAATATGTTCGGGACAAGTTTTTGACTTTTCTAAACTTCTCAATACGGGTACTGCACTCTTGTCGCCACATCTACCCAAAGCCCAAGCGATATAGTAATCTCTCAAAGGTTCTCCCGTATCGATTAATTTAATCAATAACGGTACAGCTTCTTTTATTTTCAATTCTCCCGCCCGCCAAATTACTCGATCTAATGACCAGTTTTCTTCGTTTTCCTCTGCCAAGCGATTAATAATTGCCTGATGCCTAGGATCTTTAAACGCGATCTCCCTGGCAGAAACATCTTGATAATTAGCTATTACTGTATCTCCTACATCCCGATAGCCTTTTTTCTTTTTATCAGCCACCAATTTATTAAAGATCTTTTCCGCTTCAGCCAAAGATACAGCCTGTATTGTTTTGCTGCCTTCTTTGAGACTTTTACCCCGTCTGCCGTAGCGAAAATTAACTAAATACTTATCTCCTGCAATTTCACACAAATCCACCTCGTAGACTTTATCCGAATTGCCAGCCTGATAATGCAAAGAAACTCGTTTAGTTAACTTCATGCGATCGCCTCTCATACTCGCTACAAATTCTTCCACGAGTATATAAGGATTTTTTAATTTTGGCTTGATTTTTTAATCAATGTTAATGAGAGATTTGTTGAACAGGAATACGTACTTGAAAACAAGTTCTCCCAGGCACAGACTCAAAATTCAAATTACCCTTGTGCTTCTCGACGACGATGCGACGAGAAATATCCAAACCCAAACCGCTTCCTTTGCCGACTTCCTTACTAGTATAAAAAGGTTCAAAAATGCGGGACTGAATTTCAGGAGGAATACCCGCACCATTATCAATAATCTCTACCAAAATACAGTTATTCTCCAGGGCGGTATGAATAGTTAACTCCCCGTTACCATCCATCCCATCGATCGCATTATCGATTAGATTCGTCCATACCTGATTTAACTCGCTACCGTATACCGATATTTTCGGCAGGCGATCGCCATACTGCCTATTTACTTTAACTCCATACTTGAGTTTGTGGTGCAAAATCTTGAGGGTATTATCCAATCCTTCATGAATATCGACTTCCTGCACTGTGGCGCGATCCATATAAGAATAGCTTTTGATCGCTCCGACAAGATCGGAAATACGACTGGTGCTTTGTTCTACCTCTTGAACCAAACATTTCATGGTTAAGCTAGCCTCCAGCCACATCAAAGCCTCCCTAAAAGCACTTTGTTCCATATCCTCAGCTAAAGGGGATAGGTTCGACTGTTGGATACCTGCAGATACCAAACTAGGGGTTAACTCCCAAGGATTTTCTATGCCTAATTCTTCTAACCAATCCCCCAGGCGATCTTCGCGATCGCTTTGTTCTAAAGGAGACAAATCCGCTTGTTGTTCTTGGTGAGAGATTGCCTTTTGCTGTAGATCTTGGAGTATTTGACGATGGTGGGGCAAAAAATGTTTGCCTCGCAAAGATAGCATATTCTTTTGTAGAGATGCGATCGCGCCATTTAATTGTTTGGCTGCCCTTCTGCCTGCTGCTGCAGGATTATTCAATTCGTGGGCTAATCCTGCCGATAATTTACCTAATGCTGCTAATTTCTCTTGGTCGCGTAGTTTTATTTCTAATTCTTTAGAACGTTCTGCTAATGCTGGAACAAACAGATCGATACTTCGGGGACAACCCTTGAGCAGTTCTTTAAAATCATCAAACTGAATCACTCGACTCGTGCCAATACTGGTTGCAGTTGCCTGAGAAATTCCCCCCGTCAGCATAGATAAGTCACCTGTAAATTCTCCTCGATGGTGAATGGTAACGATAATTTCTGTCTCTCCCAATTGTTTGGTAACTTTGATTTGTCCTTCTAAGACTACAAAAAAACAGTAGGAAGGATCGCCTTCATTAAATAGTATTTGGTCTGGCAATAGTTTGAGAACCATGCCACATTCTTCTAATTTTTTCAGGTCTTCCTCGCTTAAAGTAGGAGAGATCATCGAATCAGACAAATCTTTAGTCATAACCATCGAGCTAGAGCGATTGTCTTAATTATACAAATTAACTTGTAAGCTAATTTGTACTGTTGAAAAATATCAATAGCTACCAACAGTATTAGTTTCTAGCTCATTACTCAAATCAGCACCGCCCACATCAGCAGTATTGTTACTAACCAGTAATAGTAAACGACGACGATTGTTAAGAGCTTTTTTGTAGCTAGGATTAACCTCCAAAGCCTGGTTATAAGATTTTAAAGCTTCTCTAGTTTGCTTTAAGGCTTCGAGGGCAGCACCGCGATTATTCCAAGCTATATCGTAATTTGGTTTGAGGGCGAGGGCGCGATCGTAAGCTGCGATCGCACTATTGTATTGTTGGAGTTTGAGATTGATATTGCCCAGGTTATACCAGGCTTTATGCTCTTCTGGCTGTTGTTTGAGTATAGTTTGATAGGCGGAAATGGCAGATTGGTAACGCCCTAGTTTGGCGAATAAATTGCCCTGAGAATACCATGCTTGATAATATTCTGGTTCTAGATCCTTAACTTGTTGATAAGCACGAATAGCTCGCTGGTAATGCCCCGTTTTTTCTAGTACCTTTCCTTTGTGGTAGTAGGCTGGATGAAAATCTGGCTTGAGAGCAATTGCTCGATTATAAGCTGCGATCGCTTTATTGTATTTTCCTAAATGTTTGTAAGCATTGCCTTGGTTATACCAAGAGGTATGTTCTGCGGGATTAATTTTAATTGCTCCCTTGTAGGCAATAACTGCTTGACTATATTGTTGTAAATAACTCAGAGAAATACCGCGACGATACCAAGCTTGTTCGAGATCTGGCTGTAGAGTTAAGGCGCGATCGAAACAGGCAATAGATTCGCGATATCTTTGTTGTTGTTGTAGTGCCATACCGCGACTGAGCCAAATTTGATAGTGAGTCAATTCATCGTCGCCATCCGTACCATAACAAGAGATTTTTTGTTCTCGTTTTTTGAGGCTGTCGTTCAATTCTGGGGATTGACGGTAGGCGTAGTAATTTGACGGTATGCTAGCTGATAATGGGTCAGCATCAATAGCGGTAACGATCGCTGTAATGCCTGCTAGAGCTATCCAGTGGCGGTACTTCATGGATTTTTTATCGATTGATTCACTCCCTTTATCTAATCTTGATGTTAAATAAATAAGTGCGATCGCAATTACATTTGTATGGCGATCTCAAACCGAATTTGCTTTTATTGTTTTATCTTGTTTAAATTAAAATTTTTCTGGAAAAAACTAAGTTTTCCTTTAACAAGCGCGATCGCCTTTGTGCTTTCTTTGATGTTTTTTATTAGTGGAGGTATCTTTTTACAAAAGCAGGATGCTATATATCTAGCACTCGTTGGACCTACTGGGGGCGATAATAGCTCTGGGATTGAGATGGTGCAGTCGGTGCAGCTATATCTCGATCTCGTTAATAGTCAAGGTGGAGTTAACGGTAAAAAAGTTAAATTGCTAGTATTTGACGACGGTAACGATCCCGACCTGGCAAAGTCAAAAGCAACTGAAATTGCTCGAAATACTCCAGCTTTGGCAGTATTGGGGCATTTATATAGTTCTACCTCTAGCGCGGGAGGGAAGATATATCGAGAGTTGGGCATACCAGCTATTTCTGGTTCGGCTACCGACAATCTCGTAACTCAAGATAATGATTGGTACTTTCGAGTTATTTTTAATAACCGCTTGCAGGCTAGTTTTATTGCTAATTACTCCCAGAAGATTTTAGAACAGCAGAGTGCCAGTATTATTTATAGCGATGATAGTTATGGAGAAACTTTAACAGAATCTTTTTTTGATACCTTTACTAGTCTGGGGGGAAAGATCGAACATCAGTGGGCAATTGATGTCAATGGGGTTAATTTTAAAGAGCAACAGCAGCAAATTATTCGCGATTTATTACAGTCTCAAGACGATCCAGGAATAATTTTTTATGCTACCCACAATGATGATGTAGTCGATTTAATAGTTCAGATGAAACGAGAAGGATTAAATTATCCTGCGATCGGATCTGATTCTTTGGGTAGCGTGGCATTTGCCCAAAAGTTTCAGGAATATGCTGAAACTAAAAAAACTCCTGGATATTTTATCGATGGTATTTATGCGGTGTCGCCAATTATTTTTGATGTTGCCAATCAACAGGCTCAACAGTTTAGAAATGATTATATCAAGCGATATAAAACCCAACCAGGTTGGACTGCTGCCACCTATTATGATGCTGCTGCGATTGCGATCGAGGCTATTAAACAGGCTCAAATAGAAAGCAGTCAAGGCAATCTAGCAGGGCAACGAGAGCAAGTTAGAGATGCTTTAGCCAAGATTAATAATTTAGAAAATGCCATTGAAGGGGTCACGGGTAATTTATACTTCGATCGCGATGGTAATGTCAACAACTCGGTTTATCTTGGAATATTTAACCAGCAAAATTTTATTTCTGCCTTTACCCAACTGCAACCCGTTAAAAATATTAAGGTTTATCGTAATTTGGATGCAGCTTTGCAATCGGGCGATATTTTATTAGTAGATGGTAGCTATATGCACCGTACTAATATTGTTTATTCGGGAATAGATATTAATAAAATTAGAAATCTAGATGAAAAAACTTCGTCTTATTTAGTTGATTTTTATTTATGGTTTCGCTTTCAAAAAAATATTACTGCCGATAAGATTGAGTTTACCAACTACGGTACGGATCGCATGGATTCTGGGGATAAATTAGAATTGGACGAACCAATAGGAGAAGAAATTCTGGGGGATGTTACCTATCGGGTTTATCGAGTCAAAGCAGACTTCAAAGAAAAATTTCGCTTCGATGATTATCCCTTTGATCGCCAACAGCTAGCAATTAGATTTCGCCACAGTAATCTTACCAGAGACGATTTAATCTATGTAATTGATGTAGTGGGAATGCGTGACACTATTACCGAAGAAGTTATTTCTAATTGGGAAAAATCTAAAGTGTTTGAAACAATTAGCGACTGGAAAGTTACCGCAGTTGATTTTTTTTCCGATACTTTAATTAATGATTCTACTTTAGGCAATCCCCGACTATTTGGTTTGGATGTAGATTTACAATATTCTCGATTTAATACCGTAATTAAAATTAAAAGAGATACTGTCAGTTTTACCATTAAAAATTTGCTACCGCTTTTATTCTTTATTGGCGTATCTTATTTAATCCTATTTTTACCTTTCGATTTAATTTCAGTAGAAGCAGTAAGCGGAACTTTGCTGGCAATTGTCTTTTTTCATCTGAGTTTGCTCGAAGGTTTACCCGAAGGAATTGGTTATGTTGTTGCTCTAGATTATGGCTTTTATGTCATCTATAGCCTGATTGCTTTAGAACTTCTATTAGTGGTGATTGGTAATAAACCAGAAATTAGAAAAAATGAACTAGCCGTTGGGCAAGCGATCGCGATCGCCAGAATCATTTTTCCTACTATTCTTTTGATTAGCGCGATCGCTCTTTTGGTTAAATACGGGGCTTTCTAATTGTCCGTTTTTTAAAAAGCTCGATCGGGTTTGGCTGGTAAAATTATTTTGCTAGTTACTCAACAATTTCCTGTAATTTCCAGTAATTTTATGGCTACCAAATATCACGCTCGTATTTATGTTACTCTTCGCTCCTCAGTGTTAGATCCTGCGGGGACAGCAGTAGAATCTGGATTAAAACAAATGGGCTATACAGAAGTAGAATCAGTCAGAATTGGTAAATATATCGAGCTACAGTTAACTGCTAACGATGAAGCCGAAGCAAAACAACATTTAGATGAAATGTGCGATCGCCTGTTGGCAAATACGGTAATCGAAAATTATTGCTTTGAAATATCAGAATTAGCTACTGTATAAACTCATCACCAGCAAATAAAAGATCATGAAATTTGGGGTAATTGTCTTTCCTGGTTCAAATTGCGATCGCGATATTTCTACCGTCACTCAAGGAATACTCGATGCCAAGACGCGCATGGTATGGCATCAAGAAACAGATATCGCAGAGTTGGATGTAGTAGTCGTACCTGGAGGATTTAGCTATGGAGACTATCTGCGCTGCGGGGCGATCGCTCAATTTTCTCCCGTGATGAATAGCATCATCGAACACGCCAAACAGGGTAAATATGTTTTAGGAATTTGTAACGGTTTTCAAATACTTACAGAAGTAGGTTTGCTACCAGGGGCATTGATTCGCAATCGCAATTTGCATTTTATTTGCGATCGCGTCCCCCTAAAAGTCGAACGTAACGATTTAATTTGGACAACAAACTATCAAAATCAACAGGTGATTACTTTGCCCATCGCTCATGGGGAGGGTTGTTATTATGCAGACGAAGATACCCTCAAGACTTTAGAAGATAACGATCGGGTGTTGTTCCGTTACTGTAGTGCAGCAGGAGAAATTGATTCGGATAGCAATCCTAATGGTTCGACTAATAATATCGCAGGAATTATTAATCAGCAGGGTAATGTCTTGGGTATGATGCCTCACCCTGAAAGGGCTGCGGATAAAAATATTGGCGGTACGGATGGTTTGGCTATGTTTAGTGGTTTACAAAATGCAGTCGAGCAAATAACTAATAATTAATAAATAATAACCAATAACTAATAACCAAATTCATGAATATTGAGCAGTTAAACGCTGACTATGGTATCGCAGGTAAGGCTAAATTTATTGAAGGCAAAGGTGGTTTTCCTGTCATTGAAATTAACAACGAATATGCCAAGGCTATTGTTTCTCTCTATGCAGGACAGGTATTATCTTTCCAGCCTATCAATCAAACCCAAGACATCATGTTTTTGAGCGATAATGCCTATTTCCAAGAGGGAAAAGCTATGAAGGGAGGCGCACCTGTATGTTGGCCTTGGTTTGGTCCCGATCCTGAAAATAAAGGACGTTCGAGTCATGGTTTTGTCCGCAACCGTATGTGGTCAATGCGATCGCTTGCTAGTACCCAAGATGGTTCTACTCAGGTAATTATGGGGCTAGTAGATACCCCAGAAACAAGAGCTATTTGGGACTATAGTTTCGATTTGGCGATCGCCATTACCGTTGGTAATTCTTTAACTATTGAGTTGATTACTCGCAATACGGGAGACACTCCTTTTAAGATTACTCAAGCATTGCACAGTTATT
>CAYXWE010000091.1:0-9069 GCA_964468145.1 uncultured Pleurocapsa sp. | reverse complement strand
ATCGGAGCGATTGATATCTAACATGATGATATTTCCTCTTCGTAAGTGATTTTTATTGAAACTGTCGATCGCGATCGCGATCGCGTTTTTGCCATAAGTAGTACTGGTGACAAAATGCCAACCTTAAGGCTATTGCTATATCGCTGTTTTGCTACCTGTCTTGGAGGTGATACCCGCCGAATAACCTGAAAAGGTATATCCAATCGAATGTGTAGTGAAGCTATTCAATTAAATACTTATTGCCCAAAGTTAGGCGAACCTACCCCGCTTCTGTTAATCAAGTGTTTGTGCAGTCTGCCATGCTTGATTAACAGCCTTAGAGGAGTATGGTTATTGCAAAGACACTTATAAGACACGGCGATCGAACCCAAACTAAAACAACTTAAATAATGCGCGGTTTAATTTTTCACTTACAAATATATAAAATTTGACTAGAGCTTTTTGCTTACAGCAAACATTTTCCGATAAATATCGCGATTTTGCCTTTTCATAATTGATGACACGCCCTACTAAAATTGAGATAGATAAATTTTAAGACATATAAAGTAATGCGTAATAGTTTTTTTAGCGATTCGTTAGATAAGAGAAGGATTAAACAGCGGATTCGCCAACTGAGCAAAGCTAAAGTAGGCTTTTATAGTATTGGTCTATATCCTGCCTCTCTTGCTTATAATTCAGTAATGCAGAAAAGCGAAAAATCTTTACTGTTAGCACCTCGTCCTGGTAGAGATTTGATGGGAGCTTTTTCTGAAGACGAAATCCGAGGCATGGATGCCAGGCACGTAGTCAAAATGAAGCGCATCGCCCATCACAAAGAGGGAAATGAATCGGTTGCCAATAACTTAGAGTATCTTATTGCTAAGTGTGAGATGGTGCTGCTGAGTGCCAACAGTAAATATATCCAACAAGATCTGATTCAAGCTTGCCAAATCAGAGAAAAATTGCAGCGTAACAATGTGGTGCTAGCTTGTCTTGCGGGTTCTTTTAGTCATGACGATAGCCAAAACAATTCTTATGTATTGTGCGAAAAAAATCCTAATTTAGCCTTTTTCTCTGGCTTTCACCGACATGGTGCTTTACGCGATCCCGTCGATAGCTTTACCGCCAATTTTTGCCATAGTAATGCTTTAACCGCATTAATTGGAGCGCAAATGCTCAACAAACTTTCGCCCAATATTCAGGTATCCCCAGGCATCCATAATGTAGAAGCGCAATATATTAAAGCTGCTAAAAATATGTCATCTATATTTGCAGGATTTGGATATCAATATCATCGGCAAAACCCTGGCATTTTACCCACGCTGTTAACATTGCTACTCAATCAATGCCTCGATCAAGCTGCCAACGTTTCTATGTTCAGACGCGATCGCCTGAAACTATATCAAAACCAACCCATAGCTTTAACTGAATTAGGCTACGCTGTACCCAGAATTGAAGCAACCCTCGATAAAGGTGGTTTTACAGAGAAGGTACGAGATCATACTTTTTCTCAGTTAACAGCGATCGTGGCCGATGCACGGGGTAGTATGATGCTACCCACAACAGGCAAACCAACTAGAAATTTTCAAGCAGGACAAGCCTTGGCAAATGGAATGCTCGAACATGGTCGCTGTCCGATTACTATTGAAGAGTTTGAGCAGTGGTGTGAGTACGCTGGTTTGAATAAAGGATCTTTAGAAGGATTAAAAGCCTTGAGATATTGGCCTCAAATTGAGGAAAAATATTCTCTTCCCAGTCACGATACCTCAATGGTCAATCTTCTATACAAAGGTTTATACGGTAGTGAAATAGAAAAAGATTTTGCCTTTGCAGTGATGACTGAAAGTAGAGAACTTTCTAACTATTGCCAAGAATCAGTCAGACATTCCCATAGCCGAAAATATGCTGATGCCCTCAACAATATCGATCGCCTTGATGCGTTGGAATTAATTTCTAATGCGGTCATTGCTGAAAATGCCCGAAAAGCTATTTACGATGACAAGATTGAAGAAAGAGCAATTCAACCAGACGATCCTGCTTATTTACAAGTGATGGACTGTATCGAGCAAGGCGCGCAGGTCAAAATATGAATACCAGTTGCAACTCCCAAGTTTTACGATCTTGACGAACTATGACAATTTGCTTAATAAATTCGCGGAAATAAAAACGTCTTTCTGCTTCTGATAAATCCAGCCAAAATTGAGTCAGAGATACAGTACTGGCGATCGCCTTTAAATTGCCTGGTGGGAGTCGAGCGATTTGGGTTTCTAACTGAGAGATTTCAGTGCGAATTTTATAGTTGCGCAGAGCAAAAGTTTCTGAATCTAGAATATCCTGCTGTAATAGATCGTCTAGGCTATCGAGTAGCTTTTGTTTTTGAATAATTTCTCGCTCTAAATTGTTTTTTAAAGAATTATCTTGGGGCAAATTTAATTGAGCAACAGCTAGGGGAAGCTCGATACAAATTTTATCGATAGTTTGTTTTAATACTCGGTCGTAAGAAATTGCTTTGCATTTTAATTTTTGAGGACAATCATAAGAGCGTAAGTAAAGATATTCTTTTTGTTTGTGGTGTTGAGTTACGCGGGTAATTTTCATCTTCAACTGACACAATTGACAACTTACTAATCCTGCTAAAGAACGAGGCGCACTAGCTGCGCGGGGTGCTATCTTACTATTTCTACGCAATAGGCGATCGATTTGTGCTGCTTCTTCTCTAGTGATAATTGCAGTATGGGTATTAGATATTAAATCTTGATTTTTATATTTTAAATCTCCTCTATATACAGGATTTGTCAGCCAATTTTTTCCTGTAGAGGGAGATATTTTTTTACCGTATCGCTTTTCTAAATACTTAACTGCACCCCGTAAAGAACCATATAATAAAAACCTTTCAAAAAATTCTTTCACTACGGGTGCAGTACTTTTATCAATAATAAATTTATCCTGTCCGCGACGATAACCATAAGTAGCTTTACCTGGAGGTGGTAATATTTTTAAACGATTGCGGGCATGACCTTCTTTAATACGAAGACTTTGCTTTTCGGTTTGTATTTTATCTAGTAGGGCGGATAAATTACTTTTTAAATAATAATTATTAACTTCATTAAACTCAGAAGAAGAATAATCATCCTGTGTGGTAATAATTTTAATCCCCAAAGACTCCAATTGATGCAGGCGATCGCCAATATCGCTGACGCGATCGCCCAATTCTGACAAACGACGAATCAATAAGTAATTAGGAGGATTTTGTTGGCAGTCTCTTATTAATTGTTCTAAGGCAAAGCGATGCTGACTGCTAGCTTTATGGGTTGCGTCCTCCTTTAGGGCGCAATCGCCCACATCTTGATAAACTCGATCTATCTCGCATCCCCATATTGCTGCGGGGGGAGACATTTCTAAAAGTGGATTGCTATAGGTGTAGGCAATAATCTTAATACTCATTTTATTAGTTGCCTAAAATTTCTCTCTAATCTTGGTTCTAAAATAAAAGTTTAGTAGGGCGGTCGAATAAATTAAATCGTTAATTTTAGTAACTTGCCATCATCTACTGCTGCATTTTATTTAATACTAAGGATTGAGGTTGATGGAGCTACATCAGAATGCACTGTTGCAAAAAAGAAGCTTTTTCTTATTACCTAATGAGTTAAAGTTGTATCTAAAAGACATGGATGGCGAGTATGAAAACTATATATCCTATGAAAAGCTGACTAGCAAAGTAAAAATTCGCTGTCGCCAAGATGGAAAACTATTTTTTATAACCATGGCAGCGATCGGGTTTTCCATTTGCATTTTGTTACAAAGTTTAATACTCGATCAGGGATTTAGCCGAATTATTTTTCCTAGTTTAATTGCTTTTATATTGGGTATTTTATATCAGCTAAAAAAAGAAAGCTACATAATCGTAGAAACAGTAGATAGTAAAAAAATTATCTTTTTACGCAATAAGCCAAATCGTCGCAGTTTAGAAAAGTTTCTTAATCAACTTTGGCTAAAACGCAAACAATATTTAAGAGAAAAATATTTTTATATCGATCGCAGCAAGGATATGCAGCCGCAAATGGAACGATTGCGCTGGTTATTCGAGCAAAAAGCCATTAGTCAAAATGAATATAAGCTTGCCAAAGAAGACTGGATTATCGATAAAAGTCATCAACCCCATTAACCCCATCAAACTATACTACCCTCAACAAACTCGGTTATGAAACTAGCAATCATTGGATGTGGTTATGTAGGCCAAGAGGTGGCAGAGTTATGGCATCAGCGTGGAGAGAAAGTCGCTGTCACCACAACTAGTCCCAGTAAAAAAGATCGCTTACAGCAAATTGCTTCGGAGGTAGCTGTCTTAATGGGTAGCGATCTCGATCGCCTCAAACAATTCGTAGCAGATAAAGATGTTTTACTGCTGAGTGTCGGCGCAAAACAACGTACTCCCGATACATATCATCAAGCTTATCTAGAAACCACCACGAATGTGGTTCGGGCAATTCGGGAAACGGGAAATGTCCGCCAGTTGATATACACCAGTAGCTATGGCATTCTGGGAAAACAAGAGTCAGAAATAGTGGATGAGACGGCAATTCCCAATCCAGGGAGCGAATACGGTCAAATCCTTACCCAGACAGAGCAAATACTATTATCTGTTTCAGAATCAGAGTTTAAGACTTGTATTTTGCGTTTGTCGGGCATCTATGGCCCTGGCAGAGAATTGATCAAAATATTTGGCAGAATATCGGGGACGACTCGTCCGGGACTGGGAGACAAATATACTAATTGGGTTCATTTAGATGATATTGTCGGTGCGATCGACTTTGCCAAACAACATCAGCTACAGGGAATTTATAATTTAGCCAGCGAGCAAACTCTAACTACCAAAGAGTTTTTCGAGAAACTATTTACCGCTCATAATTTACCAGGGGTTAGCTGGGACAGCACTCAAGAAGATCCGCGATCGTACAACATGAAACTGTCCAGTCAAAAAATCAAGAATGCTGGCTACAAATTCATCCACCCAAAAATCAAATTTATTTAAAGTCATTTGTCATTTGTCACTTGTAAAAAAATTCTGATAACTCAGAACTAATTAGGCTCTTTTGCGCATTCTGCGGGGAACAATTTTAGAAGAATCCATTTTCGCGATCGCTTTTGAGAGGGGTAAAATGCGAATTCGACCATCTAAGGTATTTGCTTGATAGACTTTGTGTCGATCGAGGTCTAAAGCAGTCATCCAACCGCTATTGTGATGGTATGCACCAGTTTCAATATCTAGCCAACCTCTACCCGCAGCTATTTGCCCTGGCTTTACTCCTGGTAGGGTAAAAGTAATAGTATGACCTGTGACAATTAACTTATCTTTGAAAAAAGCGCGATCGCTAATGTGGAAATCTTCTCGAATCCAGCAAAATTCCTCTGCACTTTGTTGCTCTAGAGGAATATTAGGATTAACTCCTGCATGAACCAGCCAATAATCGCCCAAGTCTATATACAAGGGTAAGTCTTTCATCCAATCAATATGCTCTTGAGGAATCTTGCTATCGTAGCTAGCTACTGTTGCATGACCGCCACTATACAACCAACCTTGGTATAATTCGATTGATACTTCACCAGTCCCAACCACATCCAGCATCATCTCTTCGTGATTTCCTCGGAGGCAATGATATTGATTTCGCATAATGAAATCAACCACCTGCGAGCTTTTTGGGCCTCTGTCGATTAGATCGCCCAAAAAATAAATTTCATCATCACTGTTAGGTGAAATCGAGTCTAATAATGCAATTAAAGTGTCATAGTGTCCGTGTACGTCACCGATGACGATTCGACGATTGTGGCTCATGTTGGATGGTTTGACTATGTGCATATTAACAATTGCTATTAGTTGCTCGACTGCTGTCTTTTGATAATAGAAGTAAATTGTTAACTTGTTAGTAAGTATTCCCGATAAACGGCGGATAATAGCTATATCCCAAGTCAGATTTTGAACGAGTAGCAAAGCAAACGTTAATAAGTATAGGAGTAGGATGACAAATCGGGTAGTTGCCG
This sequence comes from uncultured Pleurocapsa sp., assembly GCA_964468145.1. Classification (GTDB taxonomy): domain Bacteria; phylum Cyanobacteriota; class Cyanobacteriia; order Cyanobacteriales; family Xenococcaceae; genus Waterburya. Next base: position 3,051 of record CAYXWE010000091.1, on the reverse strand, counting down.
AAGCAACAATTGCCAAAATAAAAATCTTGCAGCAGCCATCTAATCCTGCATGGATCGAACAAGCGATCGCCAATCTAGATACAGTTTTATTAGACCATTCTCATTGCGAACGTAAAGCAGCAGGAGTGGCAATCAATCTTATGTTTCGCTACCCCTCTCATCATAAACTAGTCCGTCAGTTAACGGCGATCGCCAAAGAGGAATTGGAGCATTTTGAACTAGTAAATCAATGGCTAGAAAAGCGCAATATCCCCCTCGCGCCCCTAAACTCCCCGCCTTACTTTACTAAACTCAAATCACAGGTACGACATTCCGAACCCGATCGCCTGATTGATTCATTATTGCTATCGGCGATTATTGAAGCCCGTTCTCACGAAAGATTGGGTTTAATCGGTCAACATTGCCCAGATCCCCAACTAGGCAAGTTCTATCGCAGTCTCATGGCATCAGAAGCGCGTCATTATGGTATCTACTGGCTACTAGCAGAACATTATAGCGATCGCCCTACTATAGAAAAACGCTTGGCTCAATTAGGAGAGTATGAAAGTAGTATACTTAGTACTTTGCATTGCGAACCCAGGGTGCATAGTTAAAAAATTATCTACTTTGTCCAAAATGAAAATTGCTGCTGTATCGCTCATTAATTAATCGCTAATTTTTCATCCTCAGTTATTTGTTCGCTGTCTTGTAAATTATTATCTGCTTCTACTGCATCATAGAGTTTTTGCAGAATGTTAGCATCAGCACTAATGACTCGATTCCAGCTAGGAATTACAGGGCGTAGTTGAGGATTTTGTAAAAAGGCATTACCAGCATGAATAATTGATTGGGAAAACAACTCGACTGCTTTTTCTTCACTGTGGCGATCGAGAGTTAAGCCGTTCATAATAGCATCGCTATGGTAGCGTTTGATATAGTCTAGGGCGGTGCGGTAGTAAGCAGCTTTGATCGTTCTAAACACTTCTTGAGAAAAGATATTACCGTTGGCAGCCATTTTGCGAAAGAAAACCTTACAGATATCGATGGACATCCGAGATAACCCTCTATCTTTATCTTGTATGGAGAGTTCTTGATGTTTGTGATCGTAGGCATTGGCAATATCAACCTGACAGATTTTGTTGACGTGATAATTACGATAAACGTCATCTAAAATACCAATTTCTAGACCCCAATCATAGGGGATACGAACGTTGTTGACGACATCCGCACTCATAGCAAATTCTCCCGAAAGAGGATAGCGAAAATTAGCAATATATTTGAGAAAAGAACTGTCGCTATAGAGATTTTGCAGAGTTGTAACCAACGGACTAACCAACAACCGCATCACTCGTCCGTTAAGTTTGTTATTTGCCTGACGATAGTAGTAACCCTTGCAAAATTTAAAATCGAACTGAGGATTAGCTAGGGGATAAATTAATTTTGCTAACAAATCTCGCTCATAAGTCAGAATATCGCAGTCGTGCAAAGCCAAAATTTTCGCTTTGTCAGTAGACAAAAAATATCCCATACAGTACCAAACATTACACCCTTTACCTCTTTCGCTTGGGGCTAGTTCTTCGTTTTGCAAAAACTCGTGTACTGCCTTCATTCGAGGGCCATCATTCCATAAGATTTTGTGGTCTTGAGGCAAACGGCTAAAATATTTTTTGGCGTATTCAAACTGTGTTTCGGTAGCTCGATCCAAACCAATAATAATTTGGTTTAAGTATTTGACCTTAGCTAGTTCATCAACAATATGGCTCAAAGCAGGCCCTTCAAGCTCAGAAAATAGGCACGGCAATACTAATGCCATAGGCGAGGAAGTTTTAGAAATGTGGAGCAATTCTGTTTCCAGAGATTCTACAGAGCGATTGTGTAAGTCGTGCAGAGTAGTTATTTCGCCATTTTGAAAGAAGTCAGCCAAGATCGATCTCCCAATGATTAATTTTTGATAAAAATATTAAATATATTAAATATATCTAAAATATATCTAAAAAAAATCAATGGTAATGTGTCCTGGGATATAAATTGAGGTAATCGAGATAAATATTCCTCATTTATGGGTAATAAAAGGAACCCGAACGAGTTTGCCGACAGCTTCCCCTATCTGCACCTGCAAACCTTCTCCTCCTGCTTTGGTACGAACATAGCCTAAGCCGTAGCTGCCCTCATTAGTTTCGGTATAGCTAGTCAAAATTCCTACTTTTTTATCTTCAATAGTAATTGGAGTTTGAATGGGAACAGATCGATCTAGTTTGATACCCCACAGTTTTTGCTTGACTCCGTTGTAAGTATTGAGACGAGCAATAGTTTCTTGACCGATATAGCAGCCTTTCTCAAAAGAAATTGTCTGCCATAGCCCCGCTTCTAAAGGATTGTAATCTTCTGTTAGTTCGCGATCGCTTTTTGGTCTGCCTTGTTGCACTCGCAAGCTTTCCCATAGTTTATCACCCAGGGGAATTGCTCCAGCGTTGGTTAGTTTTGACCATATTTGCTCGGCATCTTTGGCATTGAGGATTAATGTGTAGCCTGGAGTTGCTAAACCGCTACCAACAGCTACTCTTACGGGGATATTAGCAATAGTTGCTACCTGATGCGATCCATAATTATCAGAAGAAGAAAAATCACTAGATAACTTGGTTAATAAATCTTCGCTTTTTCGACCAATTAAATTAAATACAGCCAATTCTGCTGAAATATCGGTCAATTCAACTTTATCAAATGGAAAAATAAATTTATCTAGCCAGGCAAATAATTGTTGGCGACGGTTGGGGGAAACTAAAGTTAGAACTTCATCTTGAGTGATATAAGCCGTGGCTAAGTCTAGAGTACGAGCAGTAGAAGTAACAAAAACCGTATCACAACCCTGTCCTGGCTGGCGTTTCTCAAAATCATTAGTACTTTGATTGTGAAGATAACGCAGACGATCTTCCCCCGTAATTTTAAATACTCCCCAGTGGGAGCGATCGCATATTGCTACGCCATCATTAACTGCAGCTAAGGCGCGATCTTCGTTATTAAAACTTAGGACAACTCTTGTTTCGTCAAAAGTTGCCCCTGCTGCTTGCTGAA
>CAYXWE010000090.1:0-9112 GCA_964468145.1 uncultured Pleurocapsa sp. | reverse complement strand
TCTTGTTGGGCGAGGATGCGATCGCCTTCTAGGTTATAGCCCCAATCTGCCAAAAATAGACTGACCATTTCTAAATCCTCTTGCCCTGCTACCTGTTGCAATGCTTTAAGTCGATCTTCAACAAAGAAAATACTTAAATCTGAGTCTGCAGGATAAGCATCGCGAATAATTCTTAGGGTTTCATACTTGGGGCGTTTACTTTCTTTGCCGATAATTCTTTCTCTAGCCAAATCGATACCTTGCTGCTGTAACAGTTGTTGGACAAAACGTCCTTCTTTGGTGGTAACAATATAAAATTCCACTTCAGAATCAATTATTTGTTGCAGACGCTCAATTACCCCTGGATAAAAGCGATGTAAACCCAGCCAGCCATCTAGGTCGTTTTTAATCCAGCTATCCCTAACCCCATCTAATTTTTGTACTACGCTTTGTTTTTCTAATCCTTCTGACTCTAATAATTGCAGAGAGATTGCTTTCCAATTACGCAAAATTTCCCCTCGATCCATTTCTAAATCTAAAGCCCGTAATAAGATCGGCATTTCCCAGCCCGTTTCAATCACAGGACGTAGAGGATAAAAATCGTCAGCCAAACTGTCATCAATTTCTGACGTTGACCATATCTGTTGATAAGCTCGTTTAGTACTAGCAAAATATTCAATTAGGCCATCACAAATAACGCCATCGAAATCTAGAGCAAGGATGTTGGGGTGCATAATAGATTGGGGATTTAGGGAGATAGGGAGCAGAGTTAAAACTAGTTATTACTTATTACTTATTACTTATTACTTATTACTTATTACTTATTCGGGCGGTCAACATTTTGAGGAGGCCTCAAAATTACGCCCTCACTCATTACTCATTACTCATTAATCGGTCTATCTTAGTTTTCAATTCATCAGTCATGCCTAATAAATCGTTTTGGGCGATCGCCTGTTGTTCTCCAGAAGCTAACCATTTGAGGTTGACAGTATTATTTTTCGCTTCAGCATCACCTATCACCAAACAGGCTACTGCACCACTGCGATCGGCTCGTTTGAACTGTTTACCAAAAGCACTACCGCTAAGATCTAGTTCTACCCCAAAGTTAAGATTGCGCAGTTTCTGGGCGAGTAACAAGCCCTGGGCTTCGGCGGCTTCTCCACGAGACACGATATAAAAATCAGGGGGATTAACGGGATTAGCCGATAGTTTTTGCAGTAACAAAACTAATCTTTCCATACCAATAGCCCAGCCTACGGCTTGAGTATCTGGGCCACCTAATTCCCTTACTAAGCCGTCGTAACGTCCACCGCCACATACTGTCGCCTGTGCGCCCAAGTCATCTGATTTTATTTCAAAGGCGGTGTGGGTATAATAATCTAACCCTCTAACTAAACAGTGATTAATTTGATATTTGATATTTAAATCTGTAAGTAATTGCAATACAGTATCAAAGTGTTTTTTAGATTCTAAACTAAGACTATCAATAATCTTGGGGGCATTTTGCGCAATTTCTTGAGTTTTAGCATCTTTACTATCCAAAATCCGTAGAGGGTTACGAGTCAAACGATCTTGAGAATCCTCATCGAGATCTTCTTTATAAGGTTCGAGATAATTAACCAATGCTTCGCGATAAACAGAGCGATCGCTTTTATTTCCTACCGAGTTAATATCTAACTCTAAATTTTTTAAGCCCAAAGTTTGCAAAATATCATTAGCCAAAGCAATAACTTCTGCATCTGCACGAGGCGCACTACAACCAAGCAACTCCAAACCTACCTGATGAAACTGCCTTTGACGACCAGCTTGAGGACGCTCGTAGCGAAACATTGGCCCTGTATACCAAAGACGCTGCACTCCTCCTTGGGCGTGGAGTTTGTTTTGAATATAAGCCCGTACTACTCCTGCTGTACCTTCAGGACGCAGAGTAATTGATTTGCTACCGCCCTTACTGCTAAAGGTATACATTTCCTTACCCACGACATCCGTCGCTTCGCCGATACCGCGCTCAAATAATGCTGTCTGCTCGAAAATGGGGGCGCGAATTTCTTGATATACCGCTTTACCTAGTATTTCCCTGACGGTAGTTTCAATTAATTGCCAATATCCCACCTCCTCTGGCAGAATATCCCTCGTTCCTCTTAATGCTTGAATCATTGATTAGTTATTAGTTATTAGTTATTCGTTATTAGTTTTGGCGATCGCTCATTAATAACTAACTATCGATATTAGTTACCAAGGCTAAAAGCTAAATTAAAATGGTTTGAACTTGAGAGAAAAATAGACTCCGCTATCTTGTAGAGAATCTCCTTGAGGTAATTTATCATCAATTAGGGGCAACCCCCAATCGATACGGGCGGTAAAATTATCGGCGATCGCAATCTCTGCCAAAATTCCTAAAGCAGCCAGGGTATTATTGCTTTGGTTAGGAAAATTATCGCTATTCCAAATTCGACCAAAATCAAAAAAAGAACCTATTTCTAAATTAAAATTCCATTTAGGTATTTGTAGGATCGTGTTTTGTATCTGGGCAGATAAAAGCAGACCATTATCACCAGTGACTCGACCTTCGTTATAGCCCCTGACGCTCTCCAAACCAGAAATATTAAACTGTTCTTGGGAAAATAAGGGTCGATCTGCTACCTGTATTTCTCCCCGCAGCAACATTTTAGTTTTGGGCAAAATCGCTTTGAGATATTGTAACTGTCCTCGCCAAATTAAAAATTTGCTATCGGGTAACTCATTATCGTTGATAGTAGAGTCAAAAGCATCAATACCGATGGCAATTTGAGAGCGAGCAGAAAAAATATGATTTTGACCGCGATCGTTATATTCTTGAATCAGACGCAAACTAGAAATAATGGTTTTCCCCGAACTATCTGAACCCCTAGATAATTCAGGAAAAGCTCGATCCATCAAAGACAATTGAGTATTTTGGTGGGTAAAAGAGAAGCCTAGAAAAATATCTTGAGTAGGCTTTTGCAGCACAGATTGAATAAATGTTGCCTGATAACTACGATTAGTACTATCTAAATCTAGGTCTTGAAATGGCTCGATAATAATTTCGCTATCGTTATAACTGTAACTTAAGGCGATCTTGCTACCTCTTGCTCCTAATGGGGTTTGATATTGTAATCTACTTAATGATTCACTACCGCCAGTTTTGACATAAGATACGCCCAAAAGATCGCCCCAGCCTGTAAAGTTGCTCTGACCTAAAGTAACTTTTGTTCCTAACGAACCAATACTAGTACTAGATTTATTATCTACATCTAGCTCAAGTACAAAACTATTAGCTTCTTCAATCTCAAGTTTGAGAAAACTTTCTCCTGGATTAATTCCCTGAGATAACTCGGCAGAAATATTTTTGATTAAGGGGTCTAACTGTAATATTTGTAGACCATTGAGTAACTTATCTTGATTGAGAGGGGGCTTGGCTGCGATCGCTACACGGCTGCGAATATATTCCGAATTTAGTTTTTTAAGTCCGACAATCTCGATTTGAGATAGCTTACCTTCAATAATTTCAATTTTAAGAGTGCGGTCTATAATAGTCTGGGGTGGAATATAAGCACCCGTGGTGATGTAACCGCGATCTACATACAATTGGGTAACAACCTGCTGTACTTCCAATAATTCTATAAAAGAAATTGGTCGAAATAAGTAGGGTTTGAGTACTCGCTGGATATGTTCGGGAGCAATAACATTATTATTGGCAACTTCAAATCGAGCGATCGCTATTTTTTCAGTGACATTTTTAGGCGCGATTTGAGGAGTTACAGAAACAGATGGAGTAGATTTAGGTGATGCCATTTCTGGACTAGCTACCGCTTGGCTAGTGCAAAACAATAAATAGCTCGCCATTGCCAATGTCTCTATTTTAATGCTCAGTATCATACTTTAGGTTTCGTGACATTATATATAGTGCTGAAAAGCTAGACCTATAATCGCTCATTATTAAGTAGTATCATCTATGTGCGTACTCTAGAAATAGATGATATAAATGACTTGTATGAAGATTGCCATAGTTACTAAATATATACAATGACTATTAACTTTACATATATAGCTGAATCGATAGTAGTTGATAGTTTCAAATCATATCTAAATAAACATACAAAAAAAAATCAATATTCTATTAATTTAAAGCCAATTATTGCCAGCCAAACTAATGCAGTTGATATTTATTGTGGTAATTTTTGAAACAAGCAATTAAGATATCATTTCTCAAGATATTTAAAAGTTTGATTATAAGTAATTCTAATCGGGCAAAATTAAACCCGATCGGTATCCAAACTATCTCCATCGAACCAAGAAAGCATTTTTGGGTTAGAGCCACCAATTTAAGTTCGGGCGATAGTCATTACCCAGTAGTGGTAGATGAACAATAAGTACGAAAGAAATTTACAGGAAAATATATTAATAGTCGATGATTTGCCAGAAAATGTCAGGCTTTTATCATCTTTATTGAAAGATCGGGGTTACGGAGTAAGTTCCGCCACAGATGGAAAAGTTGCTCTAGAGTCGATTAAAACCGAATGTCCCGATTTAATTTTGCTAGATATAATGTTACCTGCGATGGACGGCTACCAAGTTTGTCGAATCCTCAAATCTCAGCCAGAAACTCGCCACATACCGATCATTTTTCTGAGCGGATTGGATTCTGAACTTGATAAGGTAGAAGCTTTCAAAGTGGGAGGGGCAGACTATATCACCAAGCCTTTTTTTGTCGAAGAAGTTATTTTTAGAGTCGAAGCACAACTAAACATCCTCAACCAACAGCAAAAATTTAAACAAATATTAAGCCAAGAAATAGCCGAGCGAAAGATCGCCGAAAGAGAACTAAATAAATCCAGAGCATTATTAACGGGAGTATTAGATAGTTCTTTAGATGGCGTAGCAGCTTTTGAAGCCGTTCGCGATCGCGAACGTAAAATAATTGATTTTCGCTGGCTAATTGCCAATCCCGTGGCAGCCATGACCGTTGGCGGAACAATTGACTCTCTTCGAGATAAAAAGCTTTTTGTTGAAGATTCTTCTAACTTATTCGATGGGCTATTCGAGTTATTTGTTCAAGTCGTAGAAACCTGTACGGTACTGGAAAAAGAATATTACTATAGTTCTGATTCTTTAAAGGTTTGGTTTCATATTGTGGCGGTTAAATTAGGCGATGGTTTTGCTATGACTTTTCGCGATATTAGCGATCGCAAACAAATTGAAATTACCCTGAAAAAAGCTAACCTAAGACTGACTTATCAAGCAAATATCGATAGTCTTACTCAAATAGCCAATCGCCGTCGCTTTGATGAATATATCACTCAAGAATGGTCTAGATGTGCCAGAGAAAGAGAATATTTATCTTTGATCCTGTGCGATGTAGATTATTTTAAAGCCTACAACGATACTTATGGACATCAAGCAGGAGATAATTGTCTGTATGAAGTGGCTCAAGCGATCGAACGAGCGGTCAAACGTCCTGCTGATATAGCCTTCCGCTATGGGGGTGAAGAATTTGCCGTAATCTTACCCTACACCGAAGGTCAAGGGGCGATTAGAGTCGCCGAAGAAATCCACCAGCAAGTTAGAGATTTGCAGGTACTCCATACTGCATCAAAAATCGATCGAGTAGTTAGCATGAGTTTGGGAGTTTCTAGTATTATCCCCGATACTCGGTCTTCTCCCCATACTCTGATTGCTACTGCTGATGCTGCTTTGTATGATGCTAAATCCAAAGGTCGCAATCGAGTGATTTATAAATCTGTAGAATCTTCTTAGCTAATTTTTTTGGTCAATTGCAATGTCTAATGAAGCGAGATCGTAGTTTACCCTTAAAAAAATGTAGGGGGGTTTGTGCGACCGCATTTTACGGTTAATTGATACAATTATGGGCAATAAATAATTAAGTAACTAAACTTTTTTGTTAGCTAGACAATTGAATAGGGAAGTCAAATTTGATAAATTTATGTACCATATCTATTGGTCTATATAGCCCCTTGCGATCGAACGCTTTTAAATGTAAAACTGGCATCCGCTCGCTTTTTGTAGCTAAAGTTACACGCCAATATGGTCAATTTAGTGTTTAACAATGAATCAAATTAAATTTGAACGGATATTTTAATCATTATTAATCCTAACAAAAGCTTTTGGGCGATAATCTTGGAAATCTACAGCAATAAATAGAATAAGAGGCAATTTGAGCGATAGATTTTTATCTAAATTAGAGAGATGTAAATTAACTTAATAATTCTAAAACTTTATGACTATCAATCAAAATATTGTTGCTTTATCTTCGGAGTTCCAATGAATAAAATTAAAATAATAATAGTAGACGACCAAAACTTTACCAGACAGGCTTTACAGACTATTTTAGAAGGGGAATCCGATTTTGAAGTTGTGGGTCAAGCTACTAGTGGAATAGAAGCATTAGAGCAAATGGAGCAACAACAGACCGACATTATTGTCGCCGATCTAGAGATGCCAGAAATGGACGGTCTTACGGTTGCCAGGATAGTCAATAAGCGTTTCCCCAATACTAGGACGATTATTCTTAGCAGTCACGACGAGCGGGATAAAATTAATGCAGCCGTAGAAGCAGGGGCAAGGGGATATCTGCTTAAGAATACCTCAACTCAAGAAATTGCCGATACGATTCGTGCGGTACAACGGGGGTATTTTCAACTAGGACCAGGATTATTCGAGAAGTTATTGTCTCATTTAATTCAAGAAAAAGAACAGACAGGAAGTAATTTATCTCAATTAGAAAATAAATATACCCAGTCGATGAATGTCTTGGAAGAAAAAATAATGACCAGAAACAAGGCTCAACGAGACGAACTATATCAGGAAATAGAAAATCAAATTGATAATCTCAAACAAGATTTTCGCAATGGGCTAGAAAATTTTCAGTATCAGGTGAGCAATAAACTAGAAAATGGCATTAAAGCAGCCAATAGCACTTTTGGCGAATCAATTCCTAATGCTGAGGAAATAGAAATGCAAATCGACAATCGCAATCTAGAGCAGCAAAGATATATCAATACTTTATTTGCTGGTAGCAAACAGGCAATTCACAAGCTGGAAACTCAAGTTACCTATATGCGCTATTTTTTAGCTGCAATCTCAGTAGCCTTTGTGGTTACACTTTTGCTACTTGCGGACTAAGGCTTAAAGCATAGCTCAAAAATTGATATTAAATCAAAATATAATTTAAGTATTTAAAACTGCGCTGCAGTGACCAAAGGTACTCCTGCAGTAATTGCTCTTTTCGGTAATCACTACAAGACGGAACAATTAAAAAATTTAGATAATGATTTTTAGCACTCCTCACTGAAGAGTGCTAAATTTGCATAAAGAATCTGTAGCGGAACTAAAAGAATAAAATCCTATGGCGAAGATCGTTTCGTTTAACGAAGAGTCGAGACGAGCATTAGAAAAAGGGGTAAACTCCCTAGCTGATGCTGTCAAAATTACTCTTGGCCCCAAAGGTCGTAATGTTTTATTAGAAAAGCAGTTTGGCGCACCTCAAATTGTCAATGATGGAATCACCGTCGCCAAAGAAATTGATTTAGAAGATCCTCTCGAAAATACTGGTGCAAGACTAATTCAGGAAGTTGCATCCAAAACTAAAGACAATGCTGGAGATGGTACAACTACGGCTACTGTAGTGGCTCAGGCATTAATTAAAGAAGGTTTAAAAAACGTGGCAGCAGGAGCAAACCCCGTCGCCCTAAAAAAAGGACTGGATAAAGCTACTAGCTATTTAGTTAAAGAAATAGCAGCTATTGCTCAACCCGTAGCGGGAGATGCGATCGCTCAAGTAGCAACAGTTTCTTCTGGTAATGACGAAGAAGTCGGGGCGATGATCGCCGAAGCGATGAACAAAGTTACCAAAGATGGCGTAATTACTGTAGAAGAATCCAAATCTTTGGCTACTGAATTGGATGTAGTCGAAGGGATGCAAATCGATCGCGGTTATATTTCTCCTTATTTCGTCACCGACCAAGAAAGACAGGTTGTCGAATTTGACGGTGCGTTAATTCTAATTACTGATAAAAAAATTAGTGCGATCGCCGATCTCGTTCCCGTACTAGAAAAAGTGGCTCGCGAAAGCAAACCTCTATTGATTATTGCTGAAGATCTCGAAGGAGAAGCCCTAGCTACTTTAGTCGTCAACAAAGCTCGTGGCGTACTGAACGTTGCTGCGATCAAAGCTCCTGGTTTTGGCGATCGTCGCAAGCAAATGCTAGAAGATATTGCAGTTTTAACTGGCGGTCAGGTAATCTCTGAAGAAGTAGGTCTAAGTCTCGATACTGTAGACATGGATATGCTCGGTACAGCAGATAAAATCGGTATTGATAAAGAAAATACCACTATCGTTTCTGGTTCGGGCAATAGTGACGATATTGCTAAAAGAGTCGAGCAACTCCGCAAGCAACTAGCGGAAACTGATTCTGACTACGACAAAGAGAAAATTCAAGAGCGTATTGCCAAATTGGCTGGTGGGGTTGCAGTGATCAAAGTCGGTGCAGCTACCGAAACCGAACTAAAAGACCGTAAATTACGCATTGAAGATGCTCTCAATGCTACTAAAGCAGCAGTGGATGAAGGTATTGTTCCTGGTGGCGGTACTACTTTAATTCATCTGGCGAAAAAGCTAGCCGAATTTAAAAATCAGCTAGACAATGCCGAAGAAAAAGTAGCAGCAGACATTTTTGCTAAAGCTTTAGAAGCACCTCTATGTCAGCTAGCCAACAATGCTGGTGTTGAAGGTTCTGTAATTGTCGAAAAAGTTAGAGATAGTGAATTTAAAATCGGCTACAATGCTCTAACTAATGAATTTGGCGACATGATTGCAGGGGGAATTATCGACCCCGCTAAAGTAGTTCGCTCTGCGGTTCAAAACTCTGCCTCGATCGCGGGTATGGTATTGACTACTGAAGCTTTAGTAGTAGAGAAACCCGAACCCGAACCCGCAATGCCTGCTGGTGGCGGTATGCCTGGTGGCATGGGCGGCATGGGCGGTATGGGCGGTATGCCTGGCATGGGTGGCATGGGCATGATGTAATAATCGTACAAAGTTAAGTTAGGACAAGTCGATTGAATCGTTCGTAAGTAAAGGTGCGACCCCCAGAGG
>CAYXWE010000089.1:5147-9174 GCA_964468145.1 uncultured Pleurocapsa sp. | reverse complement strand
ATTCCCTTTACGTTGAATTAAAAGGGACTTATGCTCAACAACAACAAGGATGGCAAGGAATCGCGATCGATAAATTACCTCTTTGTGTCAAAGCAGAAAAATTGAGAGAAGTAGAAGATCGCAACTATAATTTAGCCTATCGAGAGCTACAGTCTAAACTCAATAATAGATATGAAATCGGCAACGACGCGCTGTTTTTAGAAAATAATTTTCCCGAATTATATCAACAGCATTTTTCTACTACGGGACAAATAATTTCAGGCGTAGAAATAGTTCGTTTGGCTTGGGAAAGTTTCTTTAGCAAATTACTCAATAAGCAATTTAGCTCTCTCGGATTATCTTTTTATCTGTTTATTATTTCTTGTGTGACTAGCGTGGGGGCGATTTTAATTATTTTAGCCTTTAGCCAGAGTTCTTTAACTCAAACTTCTTTTAGTAATGACTTAAGTTTAGATATAGATGCTTGGTTTAACGAATTAGAAAAAACTAGTAATAATTGCGCAGAAAACAATAATTAATCGTACCAATAAGCAAAAAAAATTATGACTTATGTAAAAGGCGATCGACAAAAATCCAATAGCTTGTATTTAAAAAATGTGAGCGATACAGATCGCGATCCGAAGGCTAGGCGTAAGCCTAATCGCTTGGTAGAAATAGACAAACAAAAGTATGAATATATCAAAAGACTACTGATATTGTACAAAGCCCAACTGCGTCAAACAGGAGAGTGCCATTATCCCCCTATTGTTGCGATCGTCAAGCAGAATCAATAAGTATTGTTCTCAATGAACAATGGACAATGGACAATTGTTGAACCTGGGATTCCATACAAACTATATTTTTGCATAACTACAAAAAACCTTGCGATTTACAGATAGAACTTACACAGATAACAAACTATTATGTTAAATCAATTATTGGATCGCGGTTTTTACGGTTTCTTAGGACTAGCTCTTACTATCTTAGTATCGGGAGATATTGCCGAGCAAAAATATTTACAAGGTGCGGGAAAAACAGTTCTGGTTTCCTCTGTTGCCTTAACTATTAAAAAGGATCGAGAGGAAATAAGTAAACTAGCTCAAGATCTATCAGAAGCAAAGAAAGATCTAGTATATTTTACCGAAAAGCTAGACAAAGTCTCAACTAAATACGTAGAGATTATCGAAAAACTCGAAGAGGGCTATCGCGATCGCATTAAAGATTTGGAGGCACAGTTATTTAGTGTTGTAGCTGATAACAAGAGTCTTCAACTCGATATTGACGCTTTGAGTTTACTATGTTGCCGTGAATTTACTCAGCTAAAGCAAGAAGTCGAGCAATTAAAAATAGACTGGAGCGATCGCGATCGCCAGACACAACAAAAAGCTCAATCGAATACAGATAAATTACATAACTTTAAAGCTAATTACCAGCAGAAGATCGAAGAGTTTGAAAATCGCACTCAATCCATTGAGGATAAACTGAATTCTCGCTTGGTAAAAATAGAAACCAAACTAAAAGCCAAACAAGCTGCAAACAATAATCTTGTTATAAAAAAAAACGCTCCAGCAACCAAAATCAAACCAATTAAACTAGCTAAGTCTGCTCCTGTTTCCTTGAAGGATAGCAAACCAAAAACCGTTGTTTTAGTTGATGAGGCTAATTATTTCAATGGGTGCAAAGATGCGGGTTTTAAGCCTGACTATAAGGCATTGAAGCATCAACTCACACCAGAAACAGGAGATGTTGAATTCCGCATCTATATGGGTGTTTTTGAAACTCCCAGCCCCAAACAAACTAGATTAATTAAGAAGCTAAATCGTTTGGGCTATCAAGTTACTCAATTGCCCATCAACACCATTGAAGATAAAGGTTATCAAGTAAAAGGGGATGATGTAAGCCTTGCTTGCGATTTAGTAGAAAAGGTTTGCCTACAAGAAATTACTCCCGAAGATAAAGTGATTCTAGTTACTGGAGATGGAGACTATTTCCCCGCCTTAAAAAAGGCTCGAAACAGAAACATTGATATCACTCTGGTTTCATCCAATCCTAGCCGACACCTGGATGGATATGTAAATCGCTATCTAGATTTACACTTCGTTGAATACAACACTTCCGAGGACAAAAAATTCGATGATGTTGCCTGAGTTAGTGAAATAGTGGGTTATGAAACTTCATAACCTATTCTTGGCTACTATTTTTCTCGCTACTATTCAATAGGCGAGAGGTTATTTTGTACCGCAGATTTAAGTGACGTTAAATGCCTAAAATTCCCCCACCCAAACCCTCAAATATCCCTACTACTGTTAGAAAACCACAACTATGGGCGGTAATTATTGGGGTAAATCGATACCAAGATGCAGATATTGACGATCTCAATTTTTGTGCCAATGATGCGGTGGGTTTAGCTGCTGCGTTGCACGAAGTAGCATTGCAACAAGCTGCCAATAGACAAGCCATTTTTGATACGGTAGAAATAAGAGTACATTGCGATCGCTCTAATGCTTCTTCAGTTAATTCAATTAGTTTTCCTACTGTAAGTAATATCCTTGCCAGTTTAGATCTCTTCAGCCAAGCACAACCCCAGGATACAGTCTTATTTTACTTTAGCGGTCATGGTTTTCACGATCGCTCTACTGAAAACACCATTCTCTGCCTCCCCACTACCGAAAAAAATGCTCTCAGTCAAACGGGATTGGCGATCGCTGATGTGGTGAAAGCAATTACTAGTTCTCCTGCCAAACAACAGTTAATTTGGTTAGATGCTTGTCACAGTGGCGGTATGGCGAGTCAGTTAATCGATGCTATTTTAGCTGCTACTAAAGAAAACCCTCAAATCTACGCTATTACAGCTTGCGATCGCGATGAAGAATCTTTAGAATTTCTTCAATTGGGACATGGTTTGTTTACCTACAATCTCATTCAAGGATTACAAGGCGGTATTACTAATCCTGTAATTAAGGCGGAGGAATTATATCAATACGTTTATTACAAAACTCTCGAATATATCGATCGCACCAATCAATTATCTCAATTAATCGGGGGATATAGTAGTTTAACTAGCTTTACTCCTCAAAGATTTGCTTTTGGTAGTGGAGAATTTAAACTCGGTTTGCCTTCGTCTCCGTCTGATGAGACGAAAAGGGGTGCGTTGGTTATTGATGGTGTGAATCCTTCTCCAATGGCTTTAAAACTGAGTAACAGTTTGGCAAACAAAGGAAAGTTTTTCTATCAACCATACAGCAATTGTGACGAATCGATTAAAGATAGTATTGCTGCTTTATTGGATTCTCCTAATACTATTGCTACCCTACTATATCTCAAGGGTAATTTTGAAGTTACCGACGATCTGGGTATTTTTCAGTTTGATGACGGGAGCATAATTTCTCAAGAGTGGTTAGCCAGACAAATAGCTAATTCTCCTTGTCCGCAACAGGTTATTATCTTCGACTGTAACCAAACTGCCAACATTAAAGAGCAAATTGAAATTTTCAAACAGCCGAATAAATCTCAATGTATTGTAGCTGCTTCCACTGAAGATAATTGGTTGGGGCAAAAATTAATTGACATTATCGATCGCAATTCAGCAGAAGGTTTAACGGCAACTAATTTAATCGCTCGATGTTCTAAAGCTCTTGCTAAAAAAGGAATTTTCAAACCCAAGCAACGCAGCTTTTATCGCTCCCCCCAAATGGAAATTATTGATGTTGTTTACCCCCAAGAAAAACAAACAAATAATATAGTTATCGATCGCAACTATTGCCCCTACAAAGGTTTGGAAGCCTTTACCCCCAAAGATAAAGATTACTTTTTCGGTAGAGAGAATCTAATTAGAGAAATCATCGCCCAATTAGAAACATCTTCTTTTTTACCTATCGTTGGTGCTTCGGGTAGTGGGAAATCCTCTGTTATCCAAGCAGGAATAGTTCCCATCCTTTTAAGATCGGGAATATTTAACTCAGAGGATAGTCTTTATCATCCCTGTCAGGTGTGGACTCTCCGCCCTGGAGAAGATCCCTTGCGAGCCTTAGCTTTGGCGTTGAGCGAT
>CAYXWE010000089.1:2137-5047 GCA_964468145.1 uncultured Pleurocapsa sp. | reverse complement strand
GACTCTCCGCCCTGGAGAAGATCCCTTGCGAGCCTTAGCTTTGGCGTTGAGCGATAAGGATTTTACTCCAGATTACCTTGAAGGTATTCTCAATCTGGGTATTCCCAATTTTGTAGCTTGGTTGCGACAACAACCCCAACCAATGGGAGTCTTGATTGTCGACCAATTTGAAGAATTATTTACTCAAGCTTCCCAAGTGCGACGGAGTTTGTTTATCGACTTAATTCTTGGTGCTGTCCGACGGGCGAGCGATCGCTTTAAAGTTATAATTACCCTACGCAGCGATTTTATGGCTTCTTGTCTTTCTCTGACTCAACTGGGAGAAAAGGTCAAGCAAAATCCGATTTTTGTCCCTTCTTACCTCACTGAAACTGAATATCAGCAGATAATTACCCAACCAGCCAAGAGAGTTGGTTTATCGGTGCAACCAGAATTAGTTGATGTCTTGATTTCAGAAGTATCTCAAGAAAAGGGTGCATTACCACTATTGGAGTTTACCCTAGAGCAATTATGGCTCAATCGCGATTCGGGTAATTTAACCCTAAAAGCATACCAAGAAAAGATCGGCGGGATAAAAAAAGTCCTACAAGAAAGAGCCGATGCAATATACCAAAAACTTACTCAACCCCAACAAGAATGCGCCGAATGGATTTTTACTCAATTAGTCAGCCTGGGAGAAGGACAAGAAGACACCAGACGCAGAAGAAATTTATCTGAATTAATCGTCCCCAAATATCCCCAAGAATTAATTACCTCTACCCTCAATATCCTTCGAGATTCCCGTTTAATTGTCACGAGCGATCGAGATGGAGATATTATAACCAACCAACAAGCCCAAGGAAAGGCTAAAGGAGCAAATAAAGAAGAATCCGAACCATTGCAACTATCTATTGATTCTGAAGTGACAGTAGAAATTGCCCACGAAATACTCATTCGTAATTGGCAACAGTTACGCTGGTGGCTGGATAAAAATCGCGAACAAATCCGACTCCGAGAAAGAATTGAAGCCAAAGCAACCGAATGGAAGATTAACGGAGAAAAAATCGATTATTTGATACGAGGTGCAGCTTTAGCCCAAGCAGAAGAATTTTATATCAAATCTGCCGGTGAACTTTCAGAAAAGACTCAGGAATTTATCACAGGGTGTATTGAGGAAAGAGATAGAGAAGCCAAACTAGCTAAACAACGCCAGCAACAGCTTATTAGTAGTTCAATTAATGCTTTAAATTATTCGGCTAAGGCTCTGTTGGCTTTTAATCAAGAGTTAGATGCTTTAATAACTGGATTGAAAGCAGCAAGGAATATTATTGATAACAGTTGGCTAGAAATCAATCAAGAAACTAAATTTAGTACACTAAGTATTTTGCAAAATACTTTTTATCGGGTCAAAGAATTTAATCGCCTAGAAAGTCATACTGGTACTGTTAATCGCTTAGCATTTAGTCCCGATGGTGAAATCATTGCTTCTGCTAGTTGGGACAAAACAATAAAATTATGGTCGAGACAGGGAACTTTACTCACTACTCTTAAAGGTCATACCGATAATGTTCAAGACGTAGCATTTAGTCCCGATGGTGAAATCATTGCTTCTGCTAGTCGGGACGAAACAATAAGGTTGTGGTCGAAACAAGGAATATTACTGGCTACTCTTGAAGGTCATACCTTAAGTATTAGTCACTTATTATTCAGTCCAGATGGTGAAATCGTTGCTTCTGTTAGTTCGGACGGAACAATAAAATTGTGGTCGAGACAGGGAACTTTACTAACTACTCTTGAGGGTCATACTGGTAGTGTTAATGACGTAGCATTTAGTCCAGATGGTGAAATCATTGCTTCTGCTAGTTGGGACAAAACAATAAAATTGTGGTCGAGACAAGGGACATTACTGGCTACTGTTGAAGATCATACTGGTAGTGTTGTCGATGTAGCATTTAGTCCAGATGGTGAAATCATTGCTTCTGCTAGTCGGGACAAAACAATAAAGTTATGGTCAAGACAGGGATCTTTACTAACTACTCTTGAAGGTCACACTCGTTCTTTTGCTGCTCTCATCCAACCTGCTAGTTCCGTAGCATTTAGTCCAGATGGTGAAATCATTGCTTCTGCTAGTCAGGACAAAACAATAAAGTTATGGTCGAAACAAGGGACATTACTTGCTACTCTTGAAGGTCATCATGATGATGTTCATGGGGTAGCATTTAGTCCAGATGGTGAAATCATTGCTTCTGCTAGTCGGGACAAAACGATAAGGTTGTGGTCGAGACAGGGATCTTTACTTGTTACTCTTAAGGGTCATTCTGATGTTGTAAGTCAAGTAGCATTTAGTCCAGATGGTGAAATCATTGCTTCTGCTAGTTGGGACAAAACAATAAAGTTATGGTCGAGACGGAGAACGTTACTTTCTACTTTTAAGAATCATCCCGATAATGTTATTAAAGATCGTACTGATAATGTCACTAAGCTTCTTAAGTATCATGCCTATAATTTTACTGACGTAGCATTTAGTCCCGACGATCAAATCATTGCTTTTGCTAGTCAGGACAAAACAATAAAGCTATGGTCGAGACAGGGAACTTTACTTGCTACTCTTGAGGGTCATTCTGGTGTTGTAAGTCAAGTAGCATTTAGTCCAGATGGTGAAATCATTGCTTCTGTTAGTCGGGACGAAACAATAAAATTATGGTCGAAACAGGGAACTTTACTCGCTACTCTTGAAGGTCACACTGTTTTGCTTTCCAACCTCATAGTATCTATTCCCGTTAGCTATGTAGCATTCAGTCCAGATAGTGAAATCATTGCTTCTGCTGGTCGAGACAAAACAATAAAGCTATGGTCGAGACAGGGAACTTTACTCACTACTCTTAAAGGTCATACTGATGTTATTGTTCACGTAGTATTTAGTCCAGATGG
>CAYXWE010000089.1:0-2037 GCA_964468145.1 uncultured Pleurocapsa sp. | reverse complement strand
AAATTATGGTCGAGACAGGGAACTTTACTCGCTACTCTTGAGGGTCATACCGATGTTATTGTTCACGTAGTATTTAGTCCAGATGGTGAAATCATCGCTTCTGCTAGTCGGGACAAAACGATAAAATTATGGTCGAGACAGGGAACTTTACTCGCTACTCTTGAAGGTCATACCTTGAGAATTAATAACTTATTATTTAGCCCAGATGGTGAAATAATTGCTTCTGCTGGTTCGGACAAAACGATAAAATTATGGTCGAGACAGGGAACTTTACTCGCTACTCTTAAAGGTCATACTGATGTTATTGTTCACGTAGTATTTAGTCCAGATGGTGAAATCATCGCTTCTGCTAGTTCGGACAAAACGATAAAATTATGGTCGAGACAGGGAACTTTACTCGCTACTCTTGAGGGTCATACCGATGATGTTAATAGAGTAGTATTCAGTCCAGATGGTCGAACCCTCTTTTCTGCTAGTCGGGACAAAACAATAAAAATTTGGAGTTTAGATTTAGATGATGTACTGGCGCGAGGTTGTGATTGGGTGAAAGACTACCTTACCAACAATCCCAATGTTAGCGAGGAAGATAAAAAGATTTGTGAGGGAATTGAGTAGAGATCGATAGTCTCTAACTATTTTTTATTTCAAAAAATAGATCGCAGTTGCATAAGTTGGTTTGGGTTTAACGATAAAAAAGCGAACGACAAAAAAACAACTCAAATCAATCATTCAAGTATCGATTATGAACTTAACACTTTTTGCCAACGAAATTATTTTTCCTTGCCTACTATTTGCCTTTTTCTCTTATTTTCTCGTCATTGCACCCGAAGCAAGTCCAACTACTCTTAAACCTACTATTACCAACCAGCAAACCAAAGCTAATAATTCTTTAGAAGATTTTTTTGAACTAATCATTGATAATGATTTCCTCCAAACAGAATTAGATAGTATTAGCGATCGCCAAGAATTGATCGACAAGTTAATCGTAATTGCAGCTAGTCATGGCTATTACCTTTCTCCTTCCGATATTGACTTGGCTATTAGGGAACATACAGCTAGTTCTCAAGATGATTATATCTGTTTGCCTATCGGATGCTGGCGTATTAGTTAAGGATTGATTTCTTATAGCCCACTTTCTGGCGGTGGGCTAATTATTTTTAAGATCGGTGTCCAAAGAATTTTGATTCGTAATGTCAGAAGGAAACAAATTATCCTTTAACTCTTTCCGTTTCCCCCTTAATTAGCTCCAGCAAACTAATTTATTTTTTATAGCAAATCAATAAATATTTGCAACAGATGAAATTTTTTTTTCTTGTTCCCCCAAACTTGGGGGTTAGGGGGCTTAAATAAATTTTAGTTACTCACATTTTTAAGAGTGTCATCCTAGTAGGATGGGCAATGCCCACTATACTCTACAAATTATCTGTTGCATTCTTTTTTTTGTAGTTACTTTATCTTGAATTGCACAATTTTGTCTCTAAGAGAGTTAGTAAATTATAACTCAATAGAGATGTTGCATAAATACATTTGCGATCCGCGATTAAATATCAACCAAAAATCGAGGAACAAAATTATCAGACTATGAACTCGAATCAGCAAACTGTCAGTAATTCTCAAACAAAGCAAGCTGCGACTTCGTCATTATTTAAATCAATTTTAGAGTCTTTGGCTTGTATATCTATTATCTATGCACTGCTTTTTGAATACCCACAATGGATTATCGATCGCAAAGGTATTATTTCCGAGTGGTTGAATTTTCCGTTTACTTTCACAGCACATCCTTTTATTATTTTATTTTTTCTAGTATTGGGAGCATTTATTCCCAACTATTTTCATGATTTTATCCAAAAAAGAATTGCTCAATCTGGGTATTTAGTTAGAGAAAAAGCTTATAAGGTAGCGGAAATAGCCAAGTTCTTCTATATTATTTTTCTCGTTGCAGTTTTTTTATATAGCTACAACTACATTCAAGGTAATGTTAGCGCAGGAATTTGTAATAACTTTTTAACTTGTTCTGCTGCCTTTACTCCAGAAAAG
>CAYXWE010000088.1:0-9208 GCA_964468145.1 uncultured Pleurocapsa sp. | reverse complement strand
GCAGACTTGAGAGTGGCAGATTTTACTGGTGATAAATTAAATAACGCTAATTTTCATCAGGCTAATCTCAATGGTGCTGTTTTTGTGGGGGCAAATCTAACTCAAGCCAATTTTGAGTTGGCACAGCTACATCGGACTAATTTTACCAGTGCCAAATTGTTCCAAACCTGTTTGAGACAAACAGAGTTGAGTAAGGCAAATTTAGACAGAGCGGATTTAACTAAAGCGGATTTGAGCAAAGCAAATCTCACTCAAGCTAGTTTGCACAGAGCGGATTTAACTAAAGCGGATTTGTACAAGGCAAATTTAGATCGAGCAAATTTTTTCAAAGCAGATTTGACTGATGCTTGTTCGATCGAAGCCCAATTTACCCAAAGCGATCTGGTACGGACAAACTTAGCCAGAGCAAATCTCAACAATGCTAACCTTAGCGGAGCTAATCTTACTGAGGCAAACTTAGTCCAAACTCAAGTTTGGACGGCTAATTTTAATCGCTCTATCTTAACGGGAGCTTGTTTGGAAAATATTCAGCTTAATAATAGAACTAGCTTTGATGATGTGACTTGTGACTATATTTATCTCAAATATTATAAAAAAGAGCGCCAACCCCCAAATTTTCGACAACCTCTAAGCAAGAATCAATTTCGCTCGCTGGTTCGGGATTTACTAGGCTCGGTCAATTTGATTTTGAACTCAAACACTGACTGGTCTATATTTCTCTATAAATTACACCAGCTACAGTCAAAACACGAAAAGCAGAACATCGAAATTAAATCAATTGAAGTTTTGCCTGATTGCAACTATTTAGTAAAAATCAATCCAATTTCTAATATCGCCGTCGATACGATTCAAAAATACTTCCAAGAGCCACAAAATCTAACTTCACCAATTAACAAATAACAAATGACAAATGACAAATGACAAATAACAAATAACAAATAACAAATGACAAATAACAAACGACTACTGATTGCTACTCCAATTAATCGGCAAACTCGTATCTTGTAAATCTCCCTTCGTGGTATTAATTTTAGTTTCTCGATCTAATACTGCTTCAACGCGATCGTATATTTCTTGTGCTTCTTCTAGAGAATTACCAATACTAGTCAAACCCAGCTTGCCAAATTCGGATAATGCACCCATCAAATGAAACACTGTACCAGTACGACTACTGCTGTCAAAATGGAGTCTTTCTTGAGCGATAATGTCCATAAGATCGTTGGGCAACAAACCTCTATACTGAGGCTTTTGCAGATTATCGGTGGCAATGTAGTGTTTTTCTTGATTTTGCTGGCTGAGGAACTTTCCCGTATCGTAATCAAAAGTACCGTTAGTCAATAATCTTAAGGTCATAAAAGGATGAGTTGTACCACCTTTACGGAGGTTGATTTCGATCGCCTGAATATCCCATTTTTTAGTTGCCAGATCTTGCACTGCAATAAAATCTACGCTGTAACGCTCGATCGCACCTTTGGCTGCTAAAGCTTCCCCCACCTGTAAACCTAATTCTTGTAAATAACAACGATACTCGGCATCTGCTGGAAAATAACACCCTTCGTATACCTGCCCATCCGCACCACCCAAAATTTGATCGTGGGTAGAAACGATTTCCACTTCTCCTGATGGTCTAATATATCCTTGGACGCTTGGAGATCGCTTTATCTCTCCCTCAACAAAAGCTTCCACAATCGCCCCCAATTCAGGGATACGAGCCGAAAAAGTCTCCCAGTTTTCTCCTTCTCCTTGAAAACTCATCTTAGCTAGCTGTTGGTTTAAAGCATTGATGGTTTTTTCGCGTTCGCAATGCTGGGGAATACAGTCAGATATCGATCGCAAATCTAAAATAGCATTACCTTCCCCCGAAAAACCTTCGTTGAGCTTAACTACAATTCGTTTTAGATGGGGTTGTCTTTGCCAAAGATTAAATAATTCTTGTACCAGATCGAAGACGTTGGTAACGGTATAGCTGCCATCTGGATGGGGTATGTTGGCTTCGGCAAAAATCTCTCGGCTACCACTTTTGGATCCCCAATAAAGTACCTTGGGAGAAGCAGCCAGCATGGGAATACCCAACTTGAGGGATAATTGTTGTTCGAGATCGGTAGAGTTATAACAAACCATATAGGATTTGTTGGGGCGTAACGCACGGCGAATCTTTTCGACAAGCCGAGGACGCTCTAAAATCTTTTGGGTCAGGGGTTTGAGAGAGCCATCATAGGTACTAATCAATAACAGGCGATCGCGAGCATGGGAAAAGGGAATTCCTGGTAGTAGCTGTAGATAGTAGTCAATGACTATGGGACACAATGGCAAAGCAGTAATATAAATTACTCTAGTCAGGGGATTTCTTAATCGAATTAGAGAGAATAGCAGTCTTTCTTCGTAGTGCAAAAATCCTGCTACTTTACTACCTACCTGTTGATCGACGCTAAAGGAAGGAATGACTAAAATATCGTAGTCGTCTTGGTCAAAAATATCTACACTCTGCCAAAGCTGACCTTCTTCTGTAGATTTTGTCCAATCTCGTAGCTGATTCTGTAGTTTTTCAAAACGCTCTGCTGCTGAAGGTGCTGATGTGTCCGCCATAATCTTCGGTAATAACTACGTTTTGGTCGATGCTTCCCAAATTATAGTGATTTGCTGCAAGTTTTAAAAATTTTCGACAAATGACAAATGACAAATGACAAAAAACTACTAAATGAGCGATATCTGGGATTATTTTAGCTGTATGTCTATTGATATTAATTTTTTTTCTTGACAAAGCGGGTCGCTTTAATTACCATTGCGGGCGTGTGAGGAGGGAACAAAGTTTGAGAGTCGAGGAAAACATGATAAAATTTTCGACTCTCTTCTATTTGCGCTAATTTTTGGCAAGTAAAGCATCAACTTCTTCAGGAGTGGGTTGGGCTGCGATCGCTCCTGCTCTAGTAGTGGTCAAACCCCCTACCGCGCAAGCATAGCGTACGATATCTCGAACTACTTGAGGATCTTGTAGTTGTTGAGTGCCGTATTGACATAGTTGATGAATAAATCCCGCTAAAAAAGCATCTCCTGCCCCTGTCGTATCCTGCACTGATACTTTTAGCGGTTCTATTTTGCCCTCATTTTCACTAATACAGTAGCTTACCTGGGCATCTCCATCGCTGACCAAAACACCCTCAACAGAATTGAGTCGATGGGTAATTGCTCCTGCATCGGTAGTTCCAAATAACCATTGTGCTTCTTCTGCTGCCAATTTGACAAAATCTACATATTGCCAAAGCCGATTAATTAGGGGCTGTGCTGCTTGTTCGTCAAGCCAAAACATCGGTCGCCAATTTACATCTAGTACGATTTTCAGATGGTATTCTTCAGCTAATTCCAATGCTCGAAATACCGCTCGGCGAGTCTGAGGATAGGCTAATTCTAAAGTCCCCAAAACCAAAAATTCAGCTTCTAAAAATAATTCTGGGGGCAAATAGTTAGCTTGTAAATAGGCATCGGCAAATTTATCTGCCGAAACATTGCCGAACCCCGCAAAAACGCGATCGCCCTGGGCAGTACGGGTGACATAGACTTGCCTGGTGGGAAATTCGTCGTTGTACTGTATTCCCGAAATGCTAACTCCAATCGAGTTTAGTAAATCGACTAATTCATGACCCAGTTTATCTTTACCAACACAGCCGATAAAAGCGGAAGGAGTTCCCAACTTACAGAGCGCACTGGCTACATTGGCTGGTGCGCCCCCTGGATAAGAAGTCCAAGATGTAACTTCTGATACAGATTTTCCGATATCATCAGCAAGACAATCAAACAATATTTCACCCAAACATATTACTCTTGCAGGTTTATGGGCGATCGCTTTAGTATTCAACTTGCTTCCTCAATGCGTACCTATCTTCTTTCTTAATTTTCAGGGTATCGTTTCTTAGAAACAAGTGTCTTTATTAAGCTTTAAGTTTTTTGCTGACATCACTTTTATTTATATTTAGTAAAGTAATGTAATGTTAATTTGTTTAAAGCTCTCCGCGAATTTCCTCAACTACCCCATCTCTCAAGACGACTTCTACATTGAGTTTTTTGACTAAGTTATCTCCCTTCTCCAAACGGAAAAAACTTTCCATTTGCGCCTGCACCACTTCTTGGTCTAGTTCTAGCAGTTGAATTTGCTGTAGCTGCTGCAAAAGTTGATTTTTCTTTTCTAGCATTTCTGCTTTTTTTTGGTTAACTTGTCCCGTAATGTTTTCAGTTTGTTTTTTAAGTTGGGGACTAGCAGGATCTTTAATCTGTCTGGTAATTTCTTCGATAGTTCTTTTACCCTGCATTTCTAACTGCTGCATTTGCTTGTCGAGTTGAGTAGTTTGTTTTTGTAGCTGCTGGGTTACTTCTTCTTTCCAAGGTGTAGTGACAATTGCCTTGACGGTTACGGGACGTTTTAAAAGTAAACTAGCATTAGAATAATCCAAGATCTTGACTCCTTAATTGTTTTATAGTTCAGGGTACAGGCTGTTTTTCGATCGGGCTAGGTTATTTCCCGAATTTTTAATCTTTATAGTTGTAGCTCAATAAAACTGTTTTTGACAGAAATTTTAATTAAGTGGATTGAGAAAAATTGTGACCTACTCCAAACCTGTATTAACCTCAGCCGAAATTGCTAGGCTGACGGTGGCATACCAACAGGCAATTTATGAAGCTTACATCGATGGAGAAAGGATCGATCTATCTATTGGGGAATACAATTGTAAACTCAATCAACTCTTAAAAAAACACCACTGTCAGACTTGGGCATTAATTACTGCTGCTAATCCTTATTCTCAACCTTTGTCTGAAACAGAAAATCAACAACGCCACCAAAAATTAATCGAAGCAACAAAACCCGATCGATTAATTACTTATGCTGCCATAGGTAAAGACAAAACTGGTGCTTGGACTCCAGAAACTAGCCTTTTAATCTTAGGTATCGATCGCGCTGGCGCAATCGCCTTAGGTAATCTTTTCGAGCAAAATGCAATTGTCTGGGGGACATTAGATACGCCCCCCGAATTATTGTGGCTGAACAAATCGCGATCGCGTCTGTGACGATGGAAAAATATATCCTAATATTAGGTTTGTACGACTATATTTTTAGCGATCGCTCGATTGAAATTTATGAAAGCATTAGACCAACGAAAACGACAAGCTATTCATCATAACTTTTCTTCAGTAGTTGATTTTTTAGACCGTAAGTTCAGCAGAACTCCCGTGTACCTACCAGAAGCACCTTGTTATCTTTATAAAGGAAAAAAATCCAAGCTGGAAATAACTGTATTTTCTAATCCTCAAATTGGTAAAGTAGACGTTAGAATAATTGGCTTAAAAAATTACGATCGAGAGCCAGCTTATGAATGTAGTTACGATTTGGCTGGTCTTTCGATACCGATGTTTCAAAGAGCTATTGACGATCTGATATCTAAATTCGAGAAATAGTTACAAAAGATCGCCTTACTTAAAAGCAAAGCGATCTTTTGAAGTTTATGCTTAAATTTTAATTGGCAAAAATTTCATCAATTAAATGCTGATATTTCTCTCGAACTTGGGGACGTTTGACCTTAAAAGTTTGAGTCATCAAGCCATTAGCCTGAGAAAAAGGTTCGCCGATAAAACGAAAATCGGTAATGCGATCGTCAGTTTTGTAACCAGGGCGATTTTTGACTTCGCGAGTTAGTTCGTTACGATATAAATCGATAACTGCCGAATCGTTAAGATCGCTTTGGGCGACTTCTTCGGGGGTACTATCTGGGGTGGGTAATTTGAGGTTTAGTTTTTGTTGTGTTGCCCACTGTTGCAAGGTTTCAAAATTAGGTACGATTAATGCCCCCAAGGATCGTCGATCTTGTCCTACCAGCATAATTTGGTCAATATAGATGCTCCGCACGCAAGCATCTTCGATCGGTTGGGGTTCGATATTTTCGCCATTGGTTAAAACGATTGTATCTTTGGCTCTACCCGTCAATACCAAATCGTTATCGGGAGTTACCCAACCCAAATCTCCACTATCAAACCAACCATCTCGATCGATCGCTTTTGCTGTGGCTTCGGGGTTATTATAGTAGCCCTGCATTACCGCATCGCCCTTAATTAACACTAAGCCTGTTTCTCCCTGAGGTAAAGGTTGGCGAGTTTCGGGATTGACAATCTTAATGGCAATTTGGGGTAAAGGCTTACCTGCCGAGCCTCTGACGTTGTGCTGGGGAGTACGGGCATTAGTAATAGGGGATGTTTCTGTTAGTCCATAGCCGACAAAGACATCAATTCCTACGGTTTGATAAAAATCATCGAGGTATTTAGCCAAAGAGCCACCACCGCTACATACTGCCTTAATATTACCCACACCATCGCGAATTTTGCGATAAACTAGCTTGTCTGCTAGGGCATGAATCGGATATAAAGATCCTGCTTTAAGATCTGCCAGCGATCGCTTGATGGCAGAAGCGTTAAAGTGTTCTAGGCTGGTATTATCGGCAATTCGTTTGGCAGTAATGTATTTTTCTGATTGCTTGAGGAAGAATTTAACTAGTTTTTGTTGAGATTCTGACTGACTACTTAACAGCTTTTGCACTCCATCATAAAGAGATTCCCACAGACGGGGGACACCTACCATATAAGTCGGCTGAAACTCCTTTAAATCCTCCTTAAAATAACGGATAGAGGTATAAATTTGCGTACCACCATGAGCCAAGAAAAAGTACTCTGCTGCCCGCTCGTAGGCGTGCCAACTAGGAAGAATCGATAGTAAAACTGCTCCTGGAGTTGGTTGAAAAACAGTTTTAACGTAGTTTACTTGGTGTAGCAAATTGCCATGAGACAGCATCACTCCTTTAGGTTTTCCCGTTGTCCCAGAAGTATACAGTAATGTAGCTAGGGTATCTTTGCTTTGTTCTACTGGTTGTAGGGTGTTGCTGCTGCCCAACTCCATTAATTGACTAAAATTAACTGTTTTAATTGCTGTTGATTCGGCTGGGGTTTCATCGCTCAATAAAATAACTAAGGCAATGGGTAAATCATTCAAGCGATCGCTTAATTTGGATAAAGTTTTTAAATCCTCCACCACCAAGCTAGTACTGTTGCTATTTTCTAAGATATAAAGTAGCTCTTGATAATCTGCACCAGCAGAGCGCACCACATCTACCGCACCTGCCGTCATAATCCCCTGATCGGCAATAAACCAACGGGGACTATTATCGGCAAATAGGGCTACTTTATCTTGGGGTTGTATACCCAATGCTTGTAAACCCGTGGCAAACTGCTTGATTTTAACAGCCAAATCTCGATAGCTGATTACTACTTCTGGTTTGGCATGAGGATCTTTGAGAGCGATGATATCGCCAAACTTCTCGGCTGCAATTTGCCAGACTGCGGGCAAAGACTTTAAATCAATATAATCGAAAGCGATCTTGGGTAATGCTGTAGTCATAACTTTTTATCTTCTTGTTTTATCTTTTCTCCCCGAATAAACAAATGATAATCAGTTTTTTTAGTTTTTAGTTTGGTAAAACACGGTAGAGTAATCTCCAATAAATAGACACAATCAATCGGATCTAATTTTCTGCCATGGTAAGTAATTCTGACTTGACTAGCTCTTATGCAATTGACTTTGGTACTAGCAATACAGCGATCGCTCGTTGGAATACCGCTACAGAGAAGGCTGAATTAGTTAGGCTACCTGGCTTATCCCAAGAATTACCTGCCCTACCACCTCTAATTCCTAGTTTGGTATATGCGGAGGATGCCCAAAAGTTCCAGATTGTTGCAGGGCAAACAGTGCGCGATCGCGGTTTAGATTTTGCCACTGACAAGCGTTTTTTTCGCGGTTTTAAACGTGGTATTGGTACGGATATTCAGGGTTTTTTACCAGAGTTGGATGGCAAGACTTTATCTTTTGAACGGATTGGAGAGTGGTTTTTGCGCGAATTAATTACCAACCTCCAGGGGGAAACTCAAACTAATCTTCAATCTTTAGTTTTAACTGTACCCGTGGATAGTTTTGAATCTTATCGTAATTGGTTGATGGGTATCTGTCAGTCTTTGGCAGTAGAACAAATTAGAATTTTAGACGAGCCGACTGCTGCAGCTTTAGGTTATGGTGCTGCGGATCGAGAATTGCTATTAGTAGTAGATTTTGGCGGAGGAACAATTGATTTATCTCTGGTAAAGTTATCTCCTGCTAGTAGCAATAGCACTCGTGGTTATATTCTCAAGTGGGGCGACAAAATGCTGGGGGAGAACTCCGCCCAACAAAAAAACACCGCCCGCGTCATTGCTAAAGCAGGTACAAATTTAGGCGGTGCGGATATTGATAATTGGTTGGTGGATTATTTTGCTAATACTCAAAATTTGCCCAAGTCGGCAATTATTACTCGCTTGGCAGAAAGACTAAAAATCAAGCTTTCGGAAACTACATCTGCCCAAGAAGTTTATTTTGACGATGAAACCTTAGAAACTTATAAATTGGAGCTAGATCGTGCGACTTTTGAAAATATTTTAGAACAACAGGGTTTTTTGAGTCGCCTTGACGATCTGATGGCGGAGATTCTACAACAAGCCAGACGTAATGGTGTGGAAAATACGGACATCGATGGTGTTCTTTTAGTCGGTGGCTCGGTAAAAATACCTGCAGTACAGCGATGGGTCAAACAATATTTTGATGAAGCTTTGATAAAGAATCAGCAGCACTTTGAGGCGATCGCCATAGGAGCATTGCAAGTGGCTCAAACCTTTGATATACAAGACTTTTTATACCATAGCTACGGTATTCGCTATTGGAATCGTCGAACCAACACTCACGATTGGCATCCCATTATCAAAATGGGACAGCCTTATCCGACACAACGCCCGATGGAGATAGTTTTGGGAGCTTCTACCCCCAATCAAACTCAATTGGAATTAATTATTGGCGAACTAGCAGATCCCCGCGCAACTACAGAGGTTTATTTTGATGGGGATCGTTTGCTTACTCGCGCTGTAAACACTGGCAATGCTATTGTTCAACCGTTGAATGACCGCGAAGGAGCGAGGACAATTGCTACCTTAAATCCCTTGGGAAATCCTGGAAACGACCGCTTAAAAATAATATTTAATATCGACTCACAACGATACCTACGAATTACGGTCGAAGACCTGTTAACCCAGGAAACTTTACTGAATAATTACATAGTAGTCCAGCTAAACTGAGGAAGCATACTGTAAGATG
>CAYXWE010000087.1:6065-9225 GCA_964468145.1 uncultured Pleurocapsa sp. | reverse complement strand
CTCAATACGATTCCTTAGATGCGATCGTCCGTTCTACTTTGAATTGGGAAAAGAAAAAATTACAATCGTAGCGATCGCTCGTACAAACTAGAAAGGACAGGGGGTAAAATTTAATCTTAAAACCTCTGCCCTCTCCAGGCGATCGCGATCGCTATCTTTTAGAAATTTTCTAGTTTGAGAGTCATATATTAAAACTTTTAGTTAAATAACTGGCACATAAGGTCCAACTACATTATCCTTGGCTGCAATTATCCCCACCGCAATACCAGCAGCAGAAGCAGCATGACCCATTAAATTACCTCCAGGATATACTTGACCTGGGCGGTTGGCAAATCCATCTTTACCCTGCAATGCTACCCAGTCACCAGCAACCACTAAATTAGTCAAATTGGGTTCGGCAAAAAAGGGCGCGGGGCGATCGCCTTGTCCTACTTGAAATCCTGTAAAGTTAAAATAGCGTCCAATTTGTAAGCCTCCATCCGCAACGGGAGGCGCATCCGCTAGGCTAGATAAGCCCTTGATATCTCGTAATTCTTCTTTGATTGCTTCCCACAATTCTTCATCGGATAGTTGCAAGATTAGTTGCCACAGTTCATCGTCAGAACAGCTTTTAATCTTTGGTCTTAAACCTTCGTATTTTCTGGCTAAAGTTGGCCCCAAATCGTAGGCATGAACTTCTATAACCCAACGATCTTCCCCTGCAGGGGCAGCTTTGACCCAAGCAGTATCGCTTTTTTCGGTTTTATGTGCCTGGAAAACTAAATCTACAGGTTGATTTTCGGGAGTTTCGATTACATCTGGGCGATCGGGATTTTCTGGTTTGCCTAATAAGTAGGCACGGGCAACGACGTAAGGTGGTGCGGTGCGTAATTTGTTGACTGTCTCTCGCACTCGCTCTAAATTCCTATTGGTTTCGGGATTTTCGGCTTGAGTGGCTGCAAAGATCTCTTTTGTACCTTTGATATCCGTTGTCAGTACCAAGTAATCTAGGTCAACCTGTTCGTCATTGGTAAAATCTAAACCCGTGACGCGATTGCCAGCTAATCTGAGATTATTAACTCGATACCCTAAATGAATCTTTACTCCCAACTTTGCTAAATGGTCGCGGAAAGGCTGCATAATTGAGGTGTAGTGGTTATCAGTAGGCACTACCCGCAGCATGGCATCAGGTTTGCGGATGAAGAAAGTCCACATTAAATGCAATGCTTGGGCTGCACTAATATCTTCAGTGCGATTGAGGCTGACTGTCAAGACGGTTTTGATAAAGGTATCAAAAAAAGGTTTGGCGATCTTTCCTTTAGAGTATTCCACCATAGTTAGATGGTCGAACTTTCTAAACACCCTTTCGTGGTTATAAAAAAATAGCGACAGCATCCCAGGCGCGCTTTTAATTGCATCCCACATCGTGACATTAGGCGATCGCCATACAATGCCCAGCATATTTAATAAATGGGCGTTGGGTTTGGCTTCTAATATTTCTTCTCCGTAGTTTTCAAACTCTAGCAAGACTTCGTTTACAGGTTCGAGATGGCGATCTGCCCCTACTTCTTCAATCTTCTGCATCAGGTAGTCGTATACATTGTGGAAAAAGTGATGCAAACCGTGTTCCCAGAAACCTGAAGGTGAGCTTTCGCTAGGCTTTGCTCCCAATCTACCTCCAATAAAGTCTGTCCCTTCATAGATATCGACTTTGTAACCCAATTTGACTAAGTCTAAGGCAGCAATTAATCCACTCAGCCCTGCGCCAACAACTGCCACCTGTTTATTTACCCCTGGAGGCAATTGTTTCAATCCTTCGGTAACGGGAGGCTCGACCATTCTACCGAGATCGGTTAAAAGAAAAGGAGGAAACCCGCGAAAAGCTTTATTTAACTTGAGCAATACTTTTTCTACTGAGGGAGGAATACCCTTGTTTCTGGCAAAAAGGGTTACGTTTTTTCGACCACCCCAAGCGGTACTTTCGGATTGATAAGCCTGCGATCGCTGCATCATAAGATAAGTAGTTAAATGAATATCTCTACTAATTTCGTATGTTAATCTACAAATGTAATTTTTGGTGTTGATCTAGTAAATTTCAATTTTTGTTACGATTTGGTCGGTTTCACATAGATTTTGAAGTCTATAACCTAGTAAACAATGAGTTGTTGCTTCCACCGCTAAATATTTTTTAATTAAATCCTATGATGACTAATCCCGCTCCAGCTTACCCTTCAAGATTTCCCCAAACTGTTGTTTCTGTTAGCAGGGAGGAGTTTATTAACCCGATCGCCCTAACGGTTAGAGATGCAGCAGGGAATGAAACTACCTTGCCTGAAAATCTTACGGGACACTATTTTATGGTTAGTCCTGTAGGTTCGCCTAATTCTTCGAGAGTAGAAAATAGCAATGATACGGTTTGGGTGAGTAAAGATGGTTGGACTGCCCTGTATAACGGCGATGGCATGGTGTATCGTCTCAGTTTTGCTGGAGGTGGGGCTAGTCTTAAAACGCGATTGATGAAACCGCCTTGTTATTATGCCGATGTCGCTACATCTGACCCTAATAATTTTCAGCAATACGGTCAGCTAAGATTTAGTAATCTGGGTATATCTCGCGGTTCTTTTAATAAATTGGGTATCCGCAATCAATTGAATACTGCCTTTGTTCCCTTTCAATTGGATGATGATGAGAACGAGCGTTTGTTGGTAACTTGGGATGTGGGTAGACCTTATGAAGTTGACCCCGAAACCCTAGAAACTCTTACTCCTGTAGGTCTAAATGAAGATTGGTCGGAATTGTTACCCGACCAACAGCCAATTCCTTTTAAGAACCTGATGAGTTCTGCCCATCCTGTATTTGATAAGGATGCAGATCGTTTTTATACTCTCAATGTGGGTAAATCTTTATGGACGATGTTTGCTTTCCCACGGTCGCTCAAGGTTAGGTGGGAAGAGAATAAAAAAGCCTTACAACCAATTATCGATGATATTTTACGCGATCGCGACTTTAGTTTTACCCAGAGTTTTCAGAATATTTTAATTCTGATTTACACCATCATTCTCTTCTCTTTGCAATTAGTGAATTGGTTTTTGCGTGGCATAGTGCAAATTGCCCGTTGGTTACGGGGTGGTTATGATTTTGTTCATTTACTAGTTTGGGATGGCAAACAGGTAAAGGTGGA
>CAYXWE010000087.1:0-5965 GCA_964468145.1 uncultured Pleurocapsa sp. | reverse complement strand
GTGGTTATGATTTTGTTCATTTACTAGTTTGGGATGGCAAACAGGTAAAGGTGGAGAAAAAATTGAATGTGGTATTACCTGGAAATCGCCCCCTAAGAATCGATCAAACCGTGCATCAAATGGGAATCAGCAAAAATTATCTGCTATTTGCCGAAACCTCATTTAAGTTTTCCTTGGAAAATACGATGCCCTTTGCCAAAAACCCGATTTTAAATTCTTTGATTGTTTTTCTGACGGATTTTCTCAATTATCCGCAATATCCCAGCACGAAGCTTTATATTATTAACAAAAAAGACCTAGAAAATGATTCCAATACCGCTGAATCTAACAATATCTTCGATCGCAGTCGTTTTAAAGATTTACCCAAGGTAGTGGCAACGCCAGTAAAAATTGCTCCAGAATTTTCTCACTATGTAGTTGATTACGACGATACGGGCGATCGCATTATTATTTATGCAGGACATTTGGCAGCCTCTGATATTGCCGAGTATATTCGGATTTACGATCGCTCTGCTTATGACGATCGCGATCGCGACGACTTGGACGATATTTATGACGATCCAGAATTAACTTCTCGCTTACAGAAGTTGGCAGGAAATATCATTAGCCCCACAGATATTAGTCGTTTGGGACGTTTGGAAATCGATGCTAAAACAGGAACATTAATCGACCATCAAATGTTCCCTAATAAAGATTGCAGCGCAGAAATCAACCAACAAATTGACGCTCGCCAAGCAGATCCAATCAACAACCAAATCGATCCCAAATACTTACTTACTTGGTCTACTGCATTTTATGTTTATCCCGATCGCCGACCAACCTCCAACCTAACCGATATCTTTTGGAATAACTGGGGTGCTTGGCCAGATACCCTCACCACTAGGACTTTATCCGCTTACGAAGACTATCCACACCGCATAGTCGATGTGGAGCGAGTAAAAAGTTTAATCTATGATGGAGTCCCTTCTAGCTTGTGTCATCTAAAAATTAATAAAAATGGCGATGAGGTAAAAATTGAATTAAACGAAGACAATTACTATCAATTCGATAAACGCAATCTGGGTACTTCTGCTCAATTCATTCCTCGTCCCAATACTGAAGACCAAACCGACGGTTATATTGTCTGTGTAGTGTTAACCAGCGATCGCCTGTTATCTCAACCTACACAGGAGGATAACGATCCACAATGGTCGCAAAATAGCGAAATTTGGATTTTTGATGCTCAAAATTTAAACCAAGGTCCTTTATACAAACTCAGTCATCCCAAGCTAAATATTGGTTTTTCTTTTCACACTACCTGGCTACCTGTGGTTAAATCTCCTCAGCGCAAACTGACTTATGCAATAGATAAAGATTATAACCCCTTGGTAGAAACCCTAATGAAAAATCAATCAGATTTAAGTGGGGAGATTCGCCAATTATTCGATCGCGAAATTTATCCTCATTTTTAGATAGGCTACTTCTTACTGATTTTACGAACTTTCAACAAATCCCCCCGTTAACCGCAAGCAGTTTAATGGGAGGATTGAAAAAATCGCTTAATTAGATCTGTAATAAATACGATCGTTTTTTGGTTGACGATCGTTCGATGCTATTTTTGTAGCAAAGAATGTTGAAAAACAATTAGTAGATAAAAACATGAGTAAAAATTGGTCTATTCATATCGATAAAGGCAATTACATCGAACAAAATGGCAACTTTGGTATCGGTCAGATGAGTGGTGGTGTAATCAAAGGCAATGCCCAAGTAATAGGAGTTATTCACGAAGCCGAACCGAAAAATTTAGCAGAAACAGTAGCAGAAATAGAAAATCTAATTAAACAACTAGAACAGTCTCGTCTTACTAACACTACTGAAGAACAGAAAATGGTAGCGAATGAGATAATAGTACATCTAGAAAATAATCCTACTCGCAAACAAAAAGCGATCGCAGCATTGAAGCAAGGTAGCCTCAATCTAATAGAAACTCACCCCATAGGCACATTCGTTGTTGGGGCAATTAAAGGCTGGCAGAAAAAAGAAACATAGCGATCGCACTAGTTGTTTTAACCTCTATTAATATCTGGCGAATATTGAAGATATGTCAACCAAGGATCGAGACGGCTTGGATCGAGAAAGTGTCGTCGAGCAAGAAAACAATGATAGGGTATATTTGCAAAGTGGCAATCATGGAATTGGTTCTATGAGCGATGGTGTAATTAAAGATAATGCCCAAATTATTGGAAAAGTAGATACTCAAAACAACATAGTCAAGATTATTAAAAAACCGATCGCAATATCGATCGCTACTCTAACTACAATTGTCGGAACAGTTGGAATTATCTTCGCAGGAGAACATCGCCTAAAATCAGACAATATCAGCATTGGTGGCGATATCAAAGCACCAACTACTTTCGGATCTCATAGTCCAATAACTATTTATGAAGGAGATTCTCCAGAAGTACGGCAACGTAAACTAAAACGAGTCCAAGAATTAATTGCAGAGGAAGTCTATACTAATATCTCAAACATAGATAGTCGATTAGATTCTGTTCGATCTATTTTGATTGAAAATGAATACGGTAAAGCCCTAGAACAAAATAACAAGTTATTACCGCCCTCTCTTCAAGACTATTCAAAATCAAAATATCGCAGGGAGAAGTTCGATCTCGATATCTCATCTCTGCGTAAAATGTACGATCTCGCTCCCGTTTCTCAAATATCAAAAACCTATACTCAAGTCTTAAGGGACACTAATACTAATCCCAAACAAGTCCAACCCTTAAACGATAGTTTAACTGGAGTTAAAAACGCCTCGCAGTGGCTTGAGACAGTATTATCTAAAGCAGCAAAAGCCACTCCCACAGATTTAAAGCTCGTCGCTCGCCATAACGATCGGATAAATCACGCTATTGCCAGATTAAATAATAATTCCGAGCAATCCTATGTGTTTGGTTTGATATTGTTGGATAGTTTAGAAATTCCATTATCCGAAGTACAAAAAAACTTGAGCAATCTGAAGTACCTCGAAGCACCCCACTCTATCCAAAAAGCAGAGATAGATCGGATATTTCAAGAAGCGAAAGGGCTGGAAAAAGCAGAAAAGGATATTTTAAAAGGACAAAAAGCACAGTTCTCCATTGAAAAAGATAGACTTGCTAAATCCAAAAAAGAGCTAGCCATAAAACCCTCAGATACTTGGAATCGAGTTGTGGCTAAAGCGATCGCCCTTCGCCGACTGGGCTATATCTCCGAATCTAGAGATGCTTTCTCTCGCTACGGAGAAATGTTTGCCAAAGAAGATCCCACTGCATTGCAATATTCTCGAACCGCCCAACAGTTCACAATTCAACTTAAGAAACTCGATATTGATGGGGGGGTTTATATTTATCAAGTTCCCCAAAATCAAACTGAAAATCTAGCAGAGTTAAAAGTTGGCGATATCATTATTCAGTATGGTGAAGAAAAAATTGCCAAAGTCGAGGATATAAAGAGAGTTATGCAAAATATCCCAACAGACAGCAAAAATCAGTTAACCTATCTACGAATAAATAATGCTGGAGAATTTCAGCATCAAACTATAACCATCAATTTCGCTTCTGTTATGGCTAATATGATGCCGATTTAGATCTTTACTTTCATTTTCCAAGAGTTTTCAATCACTTAACCTTCTGTTAACCTAGTCTTTATCTAGAGATAATGCTTACCTCAATTTAGCAATAGCCAGCGATCGACATGAGGGTAGGCATTACTGCAATCGAAATCATCAGGAGACTAGGTTAATGCTATCACCCGTAAAAACTGTAGAAATCTTTCAATCATCCCCCAAACCCCAAATTTTTGCTCCAGGAGAAATCATCTTTAACAATGGTGATTCGGGAAACACCATGTATGGTTTGCTTGAAGGAGAAGTAGAAATTACTGTCAATGGCAAAGTATTAGAAACAATCTATCAAGGAGATATTTTCGGCGAAGGTGCGCTGGTACATTCAGATAGTAAAAGAGCTAGTACGGCGATCGCCAAAACAGAATGCAAACTAGCAATTATGGAACGTAAAAACTTTTTGTTTGCAGTACAACAAACTCCGATGTTTGCCCTAGAGGTAATGAGAAGTTATAGCGATCGCATTCGTCGTTTGAGACAGTCTGTTAGTTAATCGATAATGAATCAAAAAAAGTAGGGATAAATTAAGTTTTATCCCTACACACCCTAGAAAATTTATTACTTAATAATTACTTAATAATCCTAAAATTTACTTCCCTTTATTTTGAGTTTTAGCCTGTTCCATGGCGATCGCTTTCATTGCTTCAAAGGAATTGCGATTTGATGAACCTTCGATGGCTTTAACAGCTAAATCTTGTACCTGTTGCAACGAAGCATCTAACTGTTGGGAAAGCTTGCTAATTCTACT
Organism: uncultured Pleurocapsa sp.; assembly: GCA_964468145.1. Taxonomy (GTDB): domain Bacteria; phylum Cyanobacteriota; class Cyanobacteriia; order Cyanobacteriales; family Xenococcaceae; genus Waterburya. Next base: position 1,574 of record CAYXWE010000087.1, on the reverse strand, counting down.
ATTTTGATGCCTAATAGTATTCTCCAAAGATTCGATGCGGAGGTCATAATTTTTGCTTTCTCCTTCAATTTCTCTGGTTCGTAGATCGGCTTTAATTTTAGCCTGGTAAGTACCGATGCCTTTCCCTTCTTCTGTAGCCCGTTTAATCTTAGATTTTAATTCTTCTTCAAAAGCAGCAACTTTCTCTTTCGCCTCTGCATATTCTTTTTCTTGTTTAGTAATCCCAGCTTCTTTTTCTGCCCATTGTTTTTCTAATGTTTGACGATGAGATTCTAGTTCTTGCTGTTGTTGTTTTTTGGTATGTTCGTATTCTTCCTCATCTAGATCTCTTGCTAAATCTAGCTGATATTCATATTCTTCTTTCTCCCGCTGCTGAGTTTTGCGATAATCTTCATTGCGGGATTTGATAAAGCGATTGTGATTATCTTTTTCTTTCTCCCAAGTTTGCCTCAAAGTTTCAATTTCTTGGCGATCGCTTTCTTGTTGTTGTCTCAATTCTTCGGCAAACTTTTTCGCACTAGCTTGATATTGTTCGATTAGTTCGTCAATCGTAGAATCTTTAATTTTATCTAGATTATGCAGTTCTTTTAACTCTACTTTTTCTAGGGCGATATTATCTCTGACAGACTCTAGTTTAGTAGCCTCTGCAATTAACTGTTCTGATAAATTGCTGACTGCGCCACCAAAACCACTTTTGATTTGCTCTAATGCTTCGATTGTTTTGGCAATATCTTTAACGCTAGATGGATTAGAACTCGATACTACTCTTCTAGTTGAGTTTCTTGTCGAATTTGGACTAGCTACTGTAGAACTACTAATATTTTTACTAATGCCTTTTTTGACTTCTGCTTCGAGAATTTTTTTCTGTTTTTCAATATCTTTATATGCTGCGAGTATTTCTGCTTTGGTGCTTTTAGAATTAATTGCCATGATATTTTATTACCTATTACCTATTACTTATTACTTATTACTTATTACTTATTACTTATTGAAAAGCTTGCATTGCTAAATTTTGTGCCTGAGTATTTGCCTCTTCTAGCTGGGCAGTTATTTCGGCAATTTGTTGAGTTTGTCTTTCAATGACTGCGGTTAAAGATTCTAATTTCAGTTCGTATCCTTGATGATTAGCAACCCACTCTTTTTCTTTTAGTTCTGCTTCTACTTTATACTTACTGTCTGCTTCTTTAATGGCGTTACTTCTTGCTTTATTTGATTCTTCTTTTAATTTAGCTTCAAAGCCATCAATTTGTTCTTGATTTTTCAGAAACTCTTTATTATTATCTGCCAGATACTTCTCTCTTTCCAACCAATCTTTATTATTAATAACTTCTTGCTCTGCTAATTCCCTAGCTTGCGATCGCTTATTATCTTCGTATTCATCTTGCTCGATAGTTCTTTGGCGTTCTAATTCATATTCATAATCAGCCTGTTCTGATTCTCGCTGTTTGGCTAATAACTCTGCGGTTTCTTGAACTCTATTTTCAAAATCTTGCTGCTCTTTTGACCACTCTTTTTTCCCTAGAGCCATCTCCCGTGCGATCGCTTCTTTTTCTTGAGTAGTTTTAGCTTTGAGG
>CAYXWE010000086.1:0-9251 GCA_964468145.1 uncultured Pleurocapsa sp. | reverse complement strand
TTCTCAGACAATCGATAACTCGGTAGCGTCCTCCTATTAGCTCATCAGACATAAGGTTTGAGAATTAAATAAGAACGATCGACGATCGGGGTAAATATTGTCCAAAATAGCTCCAAAAGTTGAAATTGAGGACAAAGAGATCTTTAACTGAGCAAAGCAGTGATGAATTACCAAGCATCTAAAAATTGATTGGTACGACCTATTGATAACCGATATACAAGACTATATCAAAGGATTTTTGATAAAACATCCCCTAGTTTTACCTGTCGGTCGAACCAATTTATCGGGAAATCAACATAGATCGGCGTTTCTTGGCTATAGATTAATCTAGCAACTCTGTATTTAGGATAGAGCAAAATATTTAATAATTGCTCGAGCAAATTCAGAACATTTCAGGGGAGGATTTACAGGGGGATTCATCAACCTAGCTAGGTCGTAAGTAACTTCGCGGTTGGCGATCGCTTTAGCTAATCCAGTTTGAATTAAATCTGCTGCCTCTTGCCATCCCATAAACTCTAACATCATTACCCCAGAAAGAATTACCGAACCAGGGTTGATGCGATCTAATCCTGCGTGTTTGGGGGCTGTACCATGAGTAGCCTCGAAAATAGCACAATTGTCGCCAATATTCGCTCCAGGACTCATGCCCAAACCGCCAACAATAGCAGCAGCAGCATCAGAAAGATAGTCTCCATTAAGATTCATTGTCGCCAAGATTGAATATTCATCGGGGCGAGTTTGGATCTGCTGGAAAATACTGTCAGCAATGCGATCGTTGACCATTACTTTATTTTTCCATTTGCCATCTCCATGAGTATGCCAAATTTCATCCAAGACTCGTTCGACTTCTTGGCAGATTGTTTGCTGTTTTTCGGGAGTCAAAGCATCGTATCCTGGATCGATTTGACGCGCATTGTCTTCCACAGAAAGCTCGCTATTAGCTTCTTTGTTAGCCAAAACCCATGATTCCCTTTCGGTGACACATTCATGGCGAAATTCGCTCGTTGCTAGTTCGTAACCCCAATCTCTAAAAGCCCCTTCGGTATATTTCATAATATTACCTTTATGAACCAAAGTAACCTGCTGTTTTGCTGGGGGGAGTCTTAGGGCATGGGCGATCGCTCGTCTGACCAGACGTTGCGAACCAGTTTTACTGATAGGCTTGATACCAATTCCTGCATCCAGAGGAATTTGTTTTTTACCGTGTTCGGGAGTACTAGGAATCAAATCTTGATTGAGTAATTGAATGAGTTTAGTGCCAGTTTCATCTCCCTGCTTCCATTCAATTCCCAAATATATATCTTCTGTATTTTCTCGATAGACAATTACATCTAGCTTTTCTGGATATCTGTGGGGAGAAGGCGTGCCTTGATAATAACGGCAAGGACGAACACAAGCATAGAGTTGAAACAACTGTCGCAAAGCAACATTTAAAGAGCGAATTCCGCCACCTACAGGGGTTGTTAATGGTCCTTTGATAGCAACCCCATATTCTTCTATGGCATCGAGAGTATCTTGAGGTAAATATTGATACGTACCATATTTATCGCAGGCTTCATCTCCCGCATAGACTTTAAACCAATTAATTTTGCGTTTGCCTTTGTATGCCTCCTTCACTGCAGCGTCAATTACAGTTTCCGTCGCTGGCCAAATATCTACTCCCGTACCGTCTCCGCGAATAAAAGGAACGATCGGATCGTCAGGAACAACAGGCTTTCCATCTTGAAAAGTAATTTTCGATCCAGTACTGGGTGGGGTTAATTTTTGGTACATAAAATTTGGGTTTGTCAAGATCTAAATATAGTTAGAGTACAACTAAATTGTCTCGACTCGACAGTAGCAAAACTATCTATTTCGAGTTTTGTGAAAAATAAATTCAAAATACAAAAGTTATCTTAAAGAATCCTAGAATTTTGTGTAAGCTAACAGAGTATAGGAAAAGCAATACGGGTTTAAACGGTATTTCAAATATTGCGGTTGCTTTTAATGATACCAAGATAAAAAATGAAAAAAATACTAGTAGTAGATGACGACCCTATATTGCGTAAAGTTTTGCAAAATTCCCTGGAACAAAAAGGATATCAGGTGATTTCTGTTAGTTCGGGAAAGTCAGCTTTAATTCAATTTAATCAAGATGTACCAGATATCGTCGTCTCTGATGTTTCAATGCCAGAGATGGATGGGTTTGAATTTTGTCGTCAACTGCGATCGCAGCCATCGGGAAAATTAATTCCTTTTATTTTCCTCTCAGCTAAAGACAATCTCGATAACCGTATCCAAGGACATACTACTGGTGCGGATAGTTATTTAACAAAGCCTTTTGAAATGTTGGAATTGTTGGCTAATATAGAAGCCTTGATCGAACGTTCTCGTCGCGTTCATGCAGAAATAGTCCACCTGATCGAACAGTTAGTCAATTCACAGTCAATAAACGCGCTATCTAACATCGAGCGTAACTCTACTTCCAACCCTATCTTTGATGCGTCCCAAACAAATCGCGAATTTTCTCCAGATCCATTACCTCTAACCCCAGCTGAGGAAAGAGTTTTTTGGGAAACTATTCAGGGCTTTACCAATAAGCAAATCAGCGAACGTCTATTTATTAGCCCCCGTACTGTTCAAACTCATCTTAGTAATATTCTCAATAAATTAAATTTGAACAATCGTACCCAACTAGTGAGGTTTGCCTACGAACAAGGCTACGAAAAAGTTTGAATGCTACAAGTGAGTGATATATTTTTATGACAAAAGACTAGTAATTGGAGCGACATTTACAGATTAGCTTGAGCCAAATTATGATAACATTTCCCTAAGTAAAATGAGTATAAACACTTAGACTAATAGCCAAGCAGCTAACCCGATTGAACTCATTTTACATTTATCCATCCCCAGAAATTAACCAGATATTCACTCTTATTGTCCGCAATGGGAAAAACTTGTATGGAAAATAGCAGCGGTTTACAACACCAAATATATTCAGAATCGCCAAAACAGCAGCTAAAGTCTGTTTCCCAGTTATTAGAAGAAAAAAATGGTCTGGACATTTTGATGGACTGGATGGTTTCTGTAGAAGATCGTTCGACTAATATTGCTTTGGGTAAGGCTTATCAAAGTCTGTATTCATCTCAAGATCTTAAAATCCAAGAATTTTTAGCCCGCAATTTCCCAGAGGGACTCGTTCCCCTAAGATCTCAGCGCAACATTGACTATCAGCCTTTACAACACTTACTCGCCCAGCAAGATTTTCAAGCAGCCGATCTGGTGACTTTACAAAAGCTATGCGAACTAGCAGGGACTGCAGCAATTGAGAGAAAATGGATTTATTTTACAGAAGTAGAAAGTTTTCCAGTTACTGATTTGCGAACTCTCGATCTTTTATGGCTAATGTACTCAGGGGGTAGATTTGGATTTTCAGTACAGCGAAAACTGTGGCTTTCTGTCGGTAAAGATTTTTCTAAGCTCTGGACTAAGATTAATTGGAAATCGGGTAATACCTGGACTCGCTATCCTAAAGAATTTGTTTGGGATTTAACTGCTCCTGTCGGTCATTTACCTTTATCCAATCAGCTTCGAGGTGTTAGGGTTATTGATGCTATTTTTGCTCATCCAGCCTGGAAGCAAGATTAGGCGTTAGGTGATTTTAACTCTCTCTAACCATTGCATTCAAAAGAATTAACTGCTCGTACATACAAGCTATTAAATTAAATCCCACTCCAGAAAGGCTGGTTAGTAATTTCTTTTTCCGTTTCCAATCTTGGTAAGGGGCGATCGCATTCTTGGTCCGTGACTCAACCGCTTTGAGTTTATAAGGAATAAGGGGCTAGGGGGCGAAACCGAGAACTTGAATGTCAAAAAGAAACTTTGGCTGATGTCCTCTTACCTTGTCCGCATTTTTGTTTGTACCTAATTTTAAAGCCTTGCGATTATACTAGCCCTAAAATTAGCTCGACCTAAAACCAAATATGGCTTAAATCATAGTTATTTTGCTAATCTCTGCTTAAAATGTTCGTTCCAAGAGTTTTTAGGGAACTTTAATAATAGCGAAATAAAAAACCGACAAATTAATTTTTGGCTAAATTCTCAATCAAGCTATTAAGCAAAAGCAAAATTGTGAGAGGCGGAATACTTACTCTAGCCACATACAATAACTTTTATTAAAAATAAAAAAAATACCAGTGCAAGCAGTAAATTTAAGGTTAGCAGTCAACAATATGACTAAGCCACAAAACCAGCTTTTTTGCCGTTTAGATGATTTAACCCCGAGCGCTAGAGAGCAATTAAGATTAACAACTCTTAGTAAACTAGGTTTACTAGTATCTGAAGCAGTTCCCGTTTTTGAGGAAGCGACTCAAAAAGCAGCTACTTTTTCTGAGACACCAATCTGTATTTTGGGTTTAGCAGTCAAAGACGAATTGTGGTTAAAATCGGCAGTGGGTTTATCGACAACGGGTTTAATGAATCAAATAGCTACTAAAAGGAAAATAGCTTTGGACGAGTCTTTTAGTACTTATGTCGTGGACAGCCAGCAACCACTGATTATAGAAAATACCTTAAGTAATGCTGTTTTTGCCAATAGTATTTTGGCTCAACATTGTGGAATGAGGGCTTACTTAGGAGTTCCTTTGATTGGCTTTGATGGTATTTGTATTGGTACTCTAGAAGTCATGGACTGGAAAGAGAGAGAGTTTAACCAGCGAGACATAGAACATTTATCATTGCTGGCTCGTTGGTGTTTGGGAGAATTTCAACGCGATCGCATTACGAGTGGAAATCGCGATTTATCTCAAACCACGTCTCAAAAACCAGCTTGGTCAAAAGCAAACCATTCGATCGAGATCGCCAGCGATCGACCTAATGTAATCGATCGAGCTTCTTTGGGCGTAAAACCCGTTGAAGCGCAGTTTAGTCACAACTCTAATGAAATTGACACCGCAAAATCCAATTCTATTAAAGTAAAACTCCTATCTCAGTTAACCGAGGAATTAAAAACGCCTCTTACTTCAGTCATTGGCATGGCTAGCGTATTACATCGAGAAGTGTATGGGCCGTTGACTGTTAAACAAAGAGAGTATTTAGAAATTATTCATGATAGCGGTCAAAATCTAATTTCATTAGTAGATGAGATTGTTAATTTGGGGGTTCTCAACGAGCAGGGTTCAGAACTCAACCCCGCAGCAGTAGATATCGAAATGCTCTGTCAACAAGTAATTAATAGCTTGCTAGAAACTGCCAAACAACATCAACAAGCATTAACTCTGTCCATCGAACCGGGAAACCGTATTTGGTCTTTAGATAAAGAAAAAATTCGTCAAGCTTTATATTATTTGCTCAACAGCATTTTGGAAATGTCAGAAGCGGGAGGGGAGATCAAAGTTCACGTTTCCAAAAGAAATCAAACTTTAAATATTGCGGTTTGGATTTCTCACCCTTGGTTGGGAGAAGCTTTTGGAGAGGCTAGTCTGCAATCTCAGGCAATTCATAAAGCCTTGAATCTCAATCGAAACCAGGTTCAAAATTATCACAATAATAATTCAGTAACGAATAATTTTGCTCTAGATCATAATCAATTGCTGACTCCTGCTGCATTGATGGCAATTCTCAACCAAGGAAAAACTATTGATAAAAACACGAATAAAGTACCTAGAGATCTTTTAGGATTACTATTTTGCTGTCATCTAACTGAATTGCATGGAGGTAGAGTCGTGGTTCAGGGATCGATGAATTCTGGTTATCGCTATGTACTTCAATTTGATAAAACTCAGTTAGTAGAGGAGATTTAAGCCAAGACAATACTAGACCTATGCGCACAAATCATCTCAAGGATCGTTCATTTAATAGTTTTTTGTCTTATGTTATTAGTCTTATGTCGAAAACCTATGACAACTCAGGACTAAATATTAAACATTGAACTCGTGAAAAATGATAAACGATAAATGAAATGACTTATGCCCATAGGTCTACTGATTTACTCTCCACTTAGCCAAGCGATCGCACTTCTAATCCATTCTTCTGCATGGTTATTTTTGAGTAGCTGTTCGTCTCTACTCAAGGCAGTTAGAACTTGTTCTATTTCCTCATTGGTATAACCTAAGGCTAACAAAGTCATCTCCAAATCTTCTCTAATTTCAGGTTTGGGAGTAAAAACCGTTTCGGGTTGGGCAACCTTGACTCCAGATATTTGATGCCACTTGGCTAACTTGGTTTTTAGTTCTAGAGCGATTCTTTCAGCAGTTTTTTTGCCGACTCCTGGGATTTTACTCAGGGCGGTAATATTACTGGTAACAATTGCGCTAACTAGCTCAGAAATACCCAAAGTATCGATACTTGCGATCGCAAGCTGCATACCAATACCGCTAACTGCTGTTAGCTGGCGAAATAAATCTCTTTCTACTGCGGTGGCAAAACCATAGAGAATTTGCCTGTCTTCTTGGATTTGTAGATGGGTAAAAACTTGAATCAAGGATTCTGTTTCTACTGTTTCGTCTAGTTGACGAGCAAAGCGCGAACAAACCTGTATTTCATAACCGATATTGTTAACCTCTAACACCAAGAAAAGACGGTTTTGAGCATTTTTGACAATATCTACTTTCTTGCCTTTGAGGTAACTAATCATTTGTCGTTGGGGGGTTTTGCTTCGTTGTCATTTTGTTGCCTCGAAGCTTTAAGCTATAGGCGATAAGCTATAAGCTTTTTGATTAATAGTTATTGCTTGCTATAAATAATTTCGTTACTGGCGATCGCAAAATCTGTATCTAACCAAACTAGAGATATTTCCACTACTTTTTGTTGCTCAAGAGTTACCAAGGAAAAACTGCGTTGCTCTCCTCGATCGCTTTTAATTATGCGAGGTACGCAAGCAGCATTCAAGTATATCGTATCTTCTCGAACATCTATAATCTTACGTCGCTCGCCACGAGGATATTTTAGCTCGTGGTGCATATGTCCGAAAGTAACTAGGGGGATAGATTTTCCTGACTTTTTTATCTCTTCTATCGCACTTTGTAAGTCGGGATCGCCATAGTCCCCTCCTTCTGGTTTCCAATCTCGACCGCAGATTGATTCTGGCTTGTCTCCCAAACCAGAAGGGCCATTGTGACCGATTAAAATTATTGCGTTGTGGGCGGTTTCTTGGGCAGAGTTAACGATTCGCCGAGTAGATTCTTCAAAGTTTTTGATGTTATAGCGATCGCTATAAAACCGAGCATTTCTCCAGGTAGAACCACCCCAGCTAAAAGGACGACTACCCACTACCGACAGATCGCATTGTGGAAAATCGAGCTTAGAGAAACCAACGTGAGTGTTTCCTAATGCGTCTAGCTGTTGCTGTACTCTATCCTCTTGAGATTGGTCGTAAGGAGCTTTGTTCCTTCCCCAAGAAGAAGCACTATACCAGGCATCATGATTGCCCATGATAACCGCTTTGGGAAGATCGACACGAGCAATTTGACCAACAACTTCTACAGCCTCATTACCAAAATCCCCTACAAATAGAACCAAATCTACTCCCAGATGCTTTAAGGCTTCTTCATCTGCTCGATTCCACTGATTATGGACATCTCCAACTACAGCAATGACAATTTGCTCTTTACTCTGGCTCATTAAACTAGTTTGCTATTGTTTCGTTGCCGACTAAATCTCGATCTTAACTAACTCGATTAGACTGCACCACTATCTTTATTAAAGATTACCAAGACTGTTTTGATAATTAGCTTAATGTCATATAGTAAACTCCAACTATTCTGGTATTTAAGATCTAGTTTGATTACATCTTCAAAATTGCGCACTTGGGAGCGTCCGTTTACTTGCCATTCTCCCGTCATCCCTGGCTTAACATCAAGTCTTTGCCACTCTGGTATTTGATATGCTTCCACCTCTTCTGAGGTAGGGGGACGAGTACCCACTAGACTCATATCTCCTTTTAAAACATTCCAAAATTGGGGAAATTCATCCAAGCTAGTACGTCGCAAAAAGTTACCAACCTTGGTGATACGCGGATCGTTATCATTTTTAAAAAAAGCACCGCTGGCTTGATTTTCAATTTGCGTTTTCCTAGCTTCTGCATCCGCATACATCGAGCGAAACTTCCAGATCTTAAACTTTTTACCCATCCAGCCACAGCGGGTTTGGCTAAAAAAGATCGGACCTGGACTACTTAGCTTGATTGCCAGAGCGATAGGAATAAAAATAATGGCTGTGATTGCCAAGCCAACAATCGATCCCAATATATCCAACAGTCGCTTAATAACCGAGCGAACTGAAGGATGAGTTTCCAATGATTCTCGGTTAGACCACTTAGCAGAAGATTTGATATATAAGACTTCATCCAATCCTGTCATTGACAAAGTTGCCATCACGGGTGGCTGGACTGATTCCAATATTAAATTGATATTTTCTGTCCGAGCGGATTTCAAACTAGCTACTAATGCCCCGATACCACTACTATCGACGAATTTAGTTTGGCCAAAATCAAGAACGATCTGTTGAATATCGCTGTCTGATTGTATTAATTGATTAATAGTTTGTTTAAACGATACCGCTTCCAAAACTGTAAGACGTTCTGGCAATTCTACAACTGGACTGTCCTGATAGAAGGACAAGGGAAACCTTACTTCCTGTGTCTCGTCAATCATTTATTTTTAAGCTTTTATTATTGATAAGGGTTAGTTTATCGTAAGTGTATTTTTAGATTATTAAATTTTGAATACGAGAGTAGCGTGTCTAGAACAATCTGAAGACAAAATAGGATTAAATTAGCTAAAAGAACTAAAATTCACTAGTAGTTGTTAGCTTTTATTATTTTAATATTACACTCGATATGTTTTTTTGTTGAGTATTTTGTACAAAATCATGAAAAAAACAGCTAAGAAAACTTTAGCTGTTTGATTGTTCTCATCAGATATAATTCAGACTATTGAACCGCTTCCTTTAGCCGATCGAGATAATCCCCCCCCTCCACATCAAGTTGACGGGCGACATTCAAAGTGTCATACCATAGACCTTGTTCTGCGTATGCCTGAAGTCTTTGTTGGAGACTGCCTTCTATTGGAGTTTGGTCAACTCTAGTTACCGTTCCCGATACAAAAGGATCGTCAATCTGAGCGGTTACACCACAATGTAATCTCAATACCCATTCGTACTCGTTACCCAATTCTAAGGCTGGCTGATTTTTATCTAAAGCAAAGGCAAAAGTACCCCCTTCGGCGGGTATGGATACTTCCCGCATTTCATAAAAATCTTCTGTAGCATCTCGT
>CAYXWE010000085.1:0-9273 GCA_964468145.1 uncultured Pleurocapsa sp. | reverse complement strand
AATTCTAAAGTATTTATTTGAAATTACGGTTGATGGGCGGGTTTATTACTATCGATTTGAAGAAGCTTGCTATAAGTATTATAAATTCAAACAAAAAATCACTCTAGATCGGCTATTTAGTGAATACGACCCCACACTAGGTGGTAATTGTCTTCGTTATGAAATACTTCGATCTCGATCTAGTTATAAATACAACACGACATAGCGATCTTATTTCCTATTTCCTAAGCATAGATAGTTTAAATAGTATTTCCAAAATGCGATCGGTCTTTTTAGGAGTTTTGATAGTAATTATTCCTCCCTAACCTGAAGAGGATAAGAGAATCCTGACTACATTTATGTTGAAATGTCATTTAGAGATCGCTTTCTCATTTAGCGAATTATTAACCAACCTGCCGTCTTCCATGCGAACAATGCGGTCGGCAATATCGAGGATGCGATCGTCGTGGGTAACTAAAAGAATGGTGCTACCTTTTTCTCTAGCTAACTTCTGCATAATATTGACCGCATCCCTACCAGATTTACTATCCAAGGCTGCTGTCGGTTCATCGGCTAGAACGATCGCAGGACGAGCAACCAATGCACGAGCGATCGCCACCCGTTGTTTTTGTCCCCCAGATAATTTGTCGGGATAGTAATCAACCCGATCTGCCAAACCCACTTCTTCTAACATGGCTACAGCACGATCGCGCATTTCTCTCTGGGAATATTTACCGTGTACCTCCAAACCCATCTGCACGTTTTGGGCAGCAGTTAAACTGTAGTGTAAGTTATGCGCCTGAAAAATATAACCGTTGTTGCGTCTAGCTCGAACCAATTCTGCCGAACTCGCCCCACAAAGTTCTTTACCCAAAATTTTGCAACTTCCCGACTGGGGCGATCTCAATCCACTTACTAGAGTTAACAAAGTAGTTTTACCCGAACCCGAAGGTCCTGTCATCAAAACTATTTCACCGCGATCTATTTCTAAATTGATGTCAAACAATACCTGTTTGCGGAGTTCGCCTTTACCAAAAGAGTGGTCGAGGTTTTTGATATTGATTACTGGTTGATTTATTAATCTTTGCTTATTCATTTTTAAATAAATTCAATTGATGATATCGTAAGTTAGTGTGTTGGTAATTTAATGATTACGCAGTTAAGACAAGTGTTTAATGTTTAATGTTTAATGTTAAAAAATATCTGCTGGATCGGCTGATTGAAGCTTGCGAGTTGCGATCGCGCCAGAAACACCACACATCACGATCGTAAGTACCAAAACTGTAACTGCTCTCGATACGGGCAAAACAATGGGTAATGCTGTTGCTGCTGCGGTGAGTTGATATAGTCCCATTGCCAAAAATGTACTGGGAATAAAGCCAGCCAAAGAGAGAATTAGAGCTTCTTCAAACACCACAAACAGTAGGTAGGAATTTTTATAGCCCATTGCTTTAAACGTGGCGTATTCTGCCATGTGGTCGTTCACATCAGTAGAGAGAACCTGATAAACAATCACAATCCCGACAATAAAGCCCATCGTCGTACCCAAGGTAAATACAAAGCCAATGGGAGAACGGTTTTGAATGTAAGCCAGTTCCTTATCAACATATTCCTCATGAGTATATGCTTCAACATCTTGAGGGAGATAGGTATTTAATGCCTGTCTGACTTGTACGGGATCTTGTCCTGGTTCGAGATTAATAATGCCTAAACTGACCGTACCCTGTTCTTTACGGGGAAATAAACGCAAAAAGTTATAATCGCTGGTAATTAATGCTCCATCATCGGCAAAGGAAGCCCCCACTTCAAATAAACCATTGATAGTTACAGTAGTGCGATCGCTTTCCGTGGTTACAGGTTTACCTGCTTCAATTTGAGCAATCACCCGATCGTATTTTCCTCTAGAGGCGCGATCGAATAGCACCGTGTCAGGAATTTTAACTTTATCTAACTGGCGATTAACTTCAGGTAACTTAAAAGCTGGTCTTTCTGGATCGAAACCCATCACCATCATCGAAGTTTTCTCTTTTGTTTGCGGATTGCGCCATTTTAGAGAACCGATATAAACGGGTTCTGCCGATTCTACCCCAGGCACATCCATCGACTGGAAAAGTCGTCGTCGCGGAAAAGTAGATAGTTCGTTGAAATTAGTCCCTTGGGTACTAAGTAAAATTATTTCTCCGTCAACTAAACTAGGATACTGAGTATTACTAGTAAATAGAGCATCTTTAAAGCCCAACTGCATAAACATTAAGATGTCTGCAAAAGCAATTCCTGCTAATGCAGTTAGCATCTTCATTTTGTCGTGTTTGAGTTGCAGCAAACCCAAGGGGGTACGGTTTTTGAGTGATTTGAACATAATTTTTTAAATGGCAATGAACAATGGACAGTTGAAAAAAATATTGATTTTTAACTCGCTACTTGTTACTTACTACTCGCTACTTCAATCCTGGCGTTCACCTGCAAATTCGTTAGCCCCGCTACTTTCTGGCTGGATGCTTTGTCTAGTTTGACTTTGACCTCCACAACTCTGGCATCTATATTGCTGGTGGGGTCGGTGTTGACTACGTTTTGACGCTCTATTTCTAAGCCAATTTTGGCGACTGTTCCCTGTAGCTTTCCGTCTATGGCACTACTGGTAACTGTTACTGGTTGTCCGACTTTTACTTTGCCGATATCGCTTTCGTAGACTTCGGCTACTGCATACATTTCTTTTGTTTGTCCGATTTTGGCGATACCTTCGTCGCTAGAAACAATTTCCCCTGGACGAACCATAGTTTTGAGAACCGTTCCTACTTGGGGAGATTTGATATAGGCGCGATCGAGTTCTGCTTGGGCGGTTTTGACTGCTGCTCGTGCCTGTCTGACTTCGGCTGCTGCTACTGCCACGTCTACAGGACGAACTTCAGCAATTCGATCTAATGTGGCTTTGGCTTCGGTAATTTGCTTTTCCTGTGCGGTTTTGATGCGGTTGAGATTAGCTTGGGCTTCGGCTAGTTGTTCTTTGGCTGTCGCTAGGGTTAAATATTTACTGTCTTTTTCAGAGGCGGAAATTGCTCCATCTTTATACAACTGTTCGTAACGTTGATATTCTACTCGGGCATTATTTACTTCTGCCTTAATGCGAGATATTTTAGCCTGCTGTGCCATGATGTCATTATCTCGTTCGGCTTCGATACGAGCGATCGCTGCTTCTTGCGCTCTGATTTCTCCTATTTTTGCCCCTGCTTTGACTCGATTTAGATTTGCCAGAGTTACGCTTACCTGTTCCTGGGCTTGATTTAATGCAGCTTCTAGGCGATCGCGACTATCTAAAATAGCAATGGTTTGACCTAATTCTATTTCATCTCCTTCATCGACTAAAAGCTCATCAATGCGGTTGCTCTCTGCTGCGGAGGAAACTGAGATTTGAATTATCTCTCCACTGGGTTCGAGTTTGCCCAATGCGGTTACGGTTCTAATTTCGGGCATTGTCTGTATGGGTACTTCTGATTCAGCTCTATCTGTTTGAGTCAGGCGATAAACCGCTACGCCACCCACCAACAGAGCTAAACCAATTGTTAGTGCGGGAATCTTGTTCGCCAGAAGTTTACTAGATTTTGTTTTGTTATCTGCTGTGTATTCCATAGCTGCTAAAGTATCTTATTGTTTACTAAACTGTTTAGTTCAGTCTGTTACATGCTAAACTAAACAGACTAGTTTTGCAATATTTCTTTTCCCAATAGAAAATAGAACGATGACTCAAACCGATCCCAAGATTTCCGAACGAACTAAATCAGAAGCCAAAGCGGAGGCTATCTTGCAAGGAGCAATGAAAGAGTTTCTCAAACATGGCTATGCTGCTACTAGCATGGACAAAGTAGCCAAGTCAGCGGGGGTTTCTAAAGCGACGGTATACAGTCATTTTGGCGATAAAGAAAACCTGTTCAATGCTCTAATCCAAAATTTGGTCAAAGATAAATTTCAGACAGTGATGGGGTTGGATTCACCTCAATCATTAGAACAAGATCCCAAAATAGTATTGTCGGCGATGGCAACCAAAATGCTAGCCAATGCCCAAAGCGATCGCTCTTTTCGGGACTTTATGCGGATTATTATTGGCGAGTCGGGGCGATTTCCAGAGTTAGCTCAAGCTTATGTCAACAATGTGGCTAAACCTGCCATTGAAATTCTGACCAAATATTTCAAATCTCATCCTTTACTAAAATTAGAAGATCCCGAAGCCACAGTTCGGGTAATGATGGGAACAATGGCTTATTTTATAATCCTGCAAGAAATGATGCACGGTAAAGATGTAGTGCCAATCGAAGGCGATCGTGTAATTGAAACCTTGACCAATTTAATTACTAACAATACTTAAGACTCAGATCTTGCACCAAGAAAAGTTGATATATTTGGTAATGGCTGAAGTGAATTTAAATAAAGGATTACAGCTGGTTATCTATCAAAATGGATTAAAATCAGATTTTGAGGGCGTAAGTTTATCAATGATTAATGCCAAGTAAAATGTCTAATCCAATTCTTAATCAAGGCTTGTCTCAATTGTCCCTTGCTAAGTTAACTACCTTCCTTGTCTCGATCGCGGGAGCTATTTTAGTTTTATTTCCTTTATTAATTGTTTTTCAAAGTTCTCTTACTGCAGCCGATAACACCTTTACCATAGCTAATTATCGCTCCGCTTGGCAGCGAGGAAGTTTTTTAATAGCTTATGCTAATTCTACTTTAATTGCTTTGGGAGTAACCGCTATACAAATAATTACCTCTGCTTTGTCTGGCTATGCTTTGGCAAGGTTTGATTTCAGGGGCAAACAAGCAGTATTATTGTCGATCGTAGCTACCCTAATTATTCCCTTTCAATTATTAGTTATTCCTGTTTTTGTAATTTTAAAATACGCTCATTTAATAAATACCTATTGGTCTTTGATTTTACCTACTGCAGCTAATGGTTTTGGTATTTTTCTGATGCGTCAATATTTTTCCAGTATTCCTCAAGAACTGGAAGAAGCAGCTACTCTAGACGGTGCAAATAGATTGCAGATTTTAACTAAGATTATGTTGCCTCTTTCTCGCCCAGCATTAATTACTCTGTTTTTGTTTACTTTTATTGGTGAATGGAATGATTTGTTTAAGCCTTTAGTATTTACTACTAGACCAGAATTAAGGACAGTCCAATTAGCTTTATCTGAATTTCAAGAACAGTTTACTAACGATTGGTCGCTATTAATGGCAGCAGTTGTAATTGCTACTATTCCCGTATTAATATTATTCTTAATCGGTCAAAAGCAATTTATTCAAGGTATTGGTTCGACAGGAATTAAAAATTAGCAATCGAGCGGAAAATGTTTTCCAATCGATTGCCATCTAGGTTGCAATATTAAATATTTTGCTTTTAACCAGGTACTGTTTACCATTCTTCTTAAATGGTTAACGAGCGATCGGGTTTATCTGACTGCATAAGCAGGAAAAGAAGAAGTTAACTGCAATTTCTGACAATCTATTGTTTCTGACAAAATCGAGCTAATTGCCGTACCAGTATGGACTTCTAGTTTAGCCATTACAGGAGCTTCAAAAATTAAACGTTGTCCTGGAAAAACCACTCGCTCGAAATACCAATGAGAAATATTAGTAATACGGACAATTTCTACATGAGAGGTTTTATTTACATAGCAACAAAGGACTGGTTCGCGATCGATATTTGTGGGAGAGGGTAGCATTGTTTGAGATTTTTGATGTTTTGATTTACTAGTGGAATAAACTGAAATTTGTCAAAAAATGGTTTGAGTTAAATGTCGTTCTCAAATAGTTGATGAACTGCGAAATAAGAATCAATTTTTTATTTTTAAAATAAATATTAGTTTTGCGAGTTTGACTAGATCCCTATTGGCATTAACTCGATCTTAACTGACCTATGGTAAATAAAGTTCCTTCTAAGGATTGATTAATTTAATAAACTATCTCAAATCAAAAGATCTCAGCTTAAATTCAATAGGTCGTAAGTCACGATAAACATAAATACCTAGTCTAACTCTTATTATGTGAATATACTTAATAAATTACAACGGGGAATATACCGATCCCCAAGTTATTTTTTGCTACTCTGTCGTTCGGTATTTATTATGAAAATTTGTCAAGAAGCCCACTGTTAATATTAGTATACTGCGATACTTTTTATCTAAAAAATCTATGATTTTTATTCGATCGATCTGAAATTATCTTAATAATATCTTTATTCTATATGCTGTGAAATTATGCATGAATTATTTTGAACCATAATTACATAAACGTTTAACAACGATACCCCAATAAACTTCTATAAACCAAGATAAGCTTAGAGAATTCTGATTATTTGATTTGAGGCATTTCGTTTATGAGGGCTTTACTGCTATACCCTTTATTTCCCAAGAGTTTTTGGTCTTTTGAAAAAACTTTGGCTTTGGTAGATTGCAAAGCTCTCATGCCACCTTTAGGTTTGATTACAGTTGCAGCAATCTTACCCCAAGAGTGGGAATTTCGTCTGGTAGACCATAATATCCAGGAAATTACCGAATCCGATTGGGATTGGGCAGAATTAGTCATTATTTCGGGAATGATTGTTCAGAAAAACGATATGCTCGTCCAGATTGCAGCAGCAAAACAAAGAAATAAATTAGTAGCAGTTGGTGGCCCTTATGCTACAACCTCTCCTCAAGAAGTACTGGATGCTAGGGCTGACTTTTTGGTATTGGATGAAGGTGAAATCACTCTACCAATGTTTGTCTCTGCAATTGAAAGAGGCGATCGCTCTGGCATATTTAGAGCGACAGAGAAACCAGCGGTAACCGATACGCCCATACCCCGCTATGATTTATTAGACATGAGTGCCTACGATAATATGTCGGTACAGTTTTCTCGCGGTTGTCCTTTTCAGTGCGAATTTTGCGATATTATCGTCTTATACGGACGCAAACCCCGTACTAAGACTCCACAGCAGCTTTTGGCAGAGTTAGAGCGCATTTACGATCTCGGCTGGCGTGGAGCAGTATTTATGGTGGACGATAACTTTATTGGCAATAAACGAAATGTAAAATTATTGCTCAAAGAATTAAAAGATTGGATGGCAGCGAAAGAATATCCTTTTGGTTTGACTACAGAAGCATCGGTGAATCTAGCTCAAGATGATGAGTTAATGAAGCTAATGGTAGAGTGTAATTTTAAAAAAGTATTTTTAGGAATTGAAACTCCAGACCAAGATAGTTTAGCCCTAACTAATAAATTTCAAAATACCCGCGACCCCCTGACCGAATCAATTGATAAAATCACGAGGGCAGGAATGCAGGTAATGGCAGGGTTTATTATTGGTTTTGATGGCGAAAAACCCCATGCTGGCGATCGCATTGTTCGGTTTGTCGAACAAACTAGTATCCCCCTGGCAATGTTTAGTATGCTTCAAGCCTTACCTAGCACAGCTTTGTGGGATCGTTTGGAGAAAGAAGATAGATTGCTCAACTCTAGTGCCAATATCAATCAGACAACATTGATGAATTTTGTTCCTACTAGAGATATTGAAGAAATCGCCACCGAATACGTCAATGCTTTTTGGCAACTATACGATCCTAAAACATATCTCACCAGAATCTTTGATTATTATATGAAACTAGGGGAAGCCAAAAACGTTAAATCAAAAAGACCCAGTTGGAAGACAATTCGCGCCCTCGGTTTATTATTATGGAAGCAGGGTGTTGTTGCTCAAACTCGCTGGCTATTCTGGCATAATTTGATTCAGGTTTTAATCAAAAAGCCCCGTCAGCTAGAAATTTATCTGACCTTATGTGCTTATCTAGAACACTTTACCGAGTATCGCTTTATTGTCCGCGAACAAATTAATACCCAGTTGGCAAACTATATTGCTTCTAAACCAGAAGCAGAGAAAATAGCTAGTTGAATTTAGTTGTTTGACTGACAGAAGATAGTTTTAAAATGCTCAAAGTTTACACAGCAAATCTTTGGGCATTTTGTACAGTCAATCTATCCATAAATTCAATTAGCTAAAAATAATATTATTATCAATTTCACCATAAAACTAGCTCAAGCAATATGCCCAATCAGTTACAAGGTCTAATATTCGATGTGGATGGTACTCTAGCTAATACAGAAAGAGACGGACACCGAGTAGCTTTTAATAGTGCGTTTGTTGAAGCTGGATTGGATTGGAATTGGTCGGTAGAATTGTATGGAAAATTATTGAAAGTAGCGGGAGGCAAAGAGCGAGTTAAATATTATATAGATCGATATTTGACTAACTTTATCGAGGGCAAAAATATCAACGATTTTGCAGCATATATTCATAAGCTCAAGACAAAATACTATCTGCAATTACTCCATGACGGTAAAATTACCATGCGCCCTGGGACTCAAAGACTAATTCAAGAAGCAAGATATGCTAATGTAACTTTAGCGATCGCTACAACTAGTGCTTTACCCAATGTAATTGCTTTATTAGAAAAATATTTGGATTTAGATTGGTTTGAAGTTATTGCAGCAGGAGATATTGTTGCAGCAAAAAAACCTGCTCCCGATATTTATAAATATGTTTTAACAAAAGCGTCAATTCCTACTAGTAACTGGATTGTCATTGAAGATTCAGACAATGGTTTGATTGCAGCTAAAATAGCGGGATTGAAAACTATTGTTACTGTTAATAACTATACAGAAAAACAGGATCTCCAACAGGCAGATTTAGTTGTCAGCGATTTAGGAGAACCCGATCGCCCTTGTCAAGTACTTCAAGGAAATTTTGCAGGAAAATACTTAGATTTGGCAGCATTAAAAGCATTAATTGAAGAATAGTTATTACTCTCTATAGGAATCGGTCATCATTTGTGAAAATTCTTTTTGAATGAACCATGGAGCGGTGCGACCCCTCGGCTTTGCAAGCCGTTTGGGAACGCGCACCGAACGGAGGACACAGAGAAAGAAAGAAGAGAGAGTTGTTCGCCAGTAAACTAGAATTGCTGTAGCGTGTTTCATATCACATCCAGTTTAGGAACGGGTACATATATTTGTAACTGTAAATTATGATGTGTCGGAAATTAAAATATGGAAATATTCAATACAGTTTTATTGATTGCTACCCTCTCTTTTTTTGAAATTGTATTATCCCTAGATAATGCAGTTGCGCTGACTTCTATTACTGAAGGCTTAAATGTAGAAGAACGCAAAAAGGCTTTAGATCTGGGAATGGTTTTGTCTTATGTATTTAGAATTGGTTTGCTATTTTGTGCTACCTGGATTATTAAATATTGGCAGCTAAAACTA
>CAYXWE010000084.1:0-9349 GCA_964468145.1 uncultured Pleurocapsa sp. | reverse complement strand
ACCGAGTGCAGTTTTTAATCTCATTTTGTGCTTTTGCAAAACTTTGACTTTAAGAAGATAGTTTCACACCCAACAAAACTATCCAATTCATTCATTTTTGCTTAGTTATTTATTGCAAACAATAATCAACATTTTGTTAACTTTACTTTGGCTATAAGTTCTTAATCATGAAAAATGTAACAGTTGAAAACGGCGTTGCCACATTCACCGAAAATCAAACAATTGGAGCGCGAACAGAGATTCCCAACAACTGGGATGAAGTTGTCATCGAAGACGGTGTCACCCTAAGAGGAAGTTTTCTTGTCCCAACAAATAGAAATAAGCCTTTAACTATTAGAGGTGAAAGTAGAAAAGGCAGTAAAATAATAGGCTTGGGAAATGACCGAACTTATCAGGGAGACTTTTCACTCGGCTACAGTACCATCGCACACGAAGGGGATGCTGAAATTACAATCGAAAATCTGACGAGTGATGAACCAGACTTTTATCATTTATACTCTAATGGCAAGTTGGATGTAGATCGGGTAAATCTAACCAGCTCCGAAGACGACTTTGAAAAAGATGGATTTGCAGGTGGTGATGGTTCTAGCATTAAAAATAGTTTTATCAGTACCAATGATGATGCAATCAAGATTAACGACAACAATATAGTAGTCGAGAACGTCAGGATCGAACATTTACGAAACGGTGCGCCGTTCCAAATGGGCTGGGGTAGTTTCCAGAACGGTTCTGCAACGATTAAAGATGTCACTGTTGTCAACGCTAGTGACGATATCTACAACATGGGTATAATCAGTTGGGCAGATAAAGATCGAGGAGGATTTAGCGAAAGAACGTTAGAAATTGATGGATTGACCAGAACATCGAAACCAGGTGCTGCTGAAGCTCCTATGTATCAGTTCGGTACAAGATTTGGTAGTGGAAGCGTTCGTAATGCCAAGATAAACATTGAAGGGTTCAACCGAGATTCCAACGATATCGATCGCTATAATGGAAGTTCTGGGCAAGTCTCTGTATCCGGCAATCCAAATCCAACGCCAGAGCCAGAAGCAACTCCGTTGACTCTAGAACCAGAACCAACACCAACACCAGACTCACAAACGATTCGTATCAATGCTGGTGGAGGAGCTTACATCGATCGCAATGGCAATCAGTGGGGTGCAGATCGATTTTCCACAGGAGGTCGAACTTATGCCACTACCGCAGGGATAGACAATACAGGAGACGATTCTCTGTTTCAAACCGAACGCTATGGCAAGAATTTTTCTTACGATATACCAGTAGAAAATGGAACATATCAAGTTGGTCTAAGTTTTGCCGAAATTTTTTGGCAAGAATCAAACAAACGAGTTTTCAATGTATCCATAGAAGACAGGCTTGCAATTGACGATCTCGATATATATAAAAGCGCGGGTGCAGACAAAAATGAAGCTTTAGAAAGGCAATTTACAGTTGGAGTCGATGATGGTACTCTGAACCTGGATTTCAATAGTAGTATTGACAATGCTAAAATTGGCGCGCTCGAAATTGAGAAAATCTCATAATTGGAATCGATAAGCGCGAAGATTTCTAAGTGGTAAAAGTAATTAGAAAATGATTCATACCACAGATTTATTGAGCAAGACCTAAAAGGATAAAGAGCGTTATTTGAAACTCACGCGATCGCACTGCTGAATAATGCGATCGCACTATACAATTCATACAATAGACCTCTTGCACGAATATTTTTGTAAATACCCAAACTAATTTATGATATACAAATTAGAGATTTAATAGTAATAGCTGAAACCTTAAAATAAAGATATCATGAAAATGTTTTAATTTGTATAATGGCTGCCAATAAAAGAAAAGAATATTCTCTAGAAGAACTCGTTTCTAGAATAGATTTAGATCGTCCTGGCGCTCTACAAAAAACCAAACAAGAATTTAACGAGATACAAGAATCTCAAAAGTCTCAAAACTCATCTACTCGCTCTCTGCTATCAAATATAATTTCCCTAACTATGGGAGTTGGCTTGGCAGTTTTATCAGTCAGTTTATTGGCTATTAGGTCAAATTCGCTCATCAGCCGAGAAGCAGTGGTGAATGGAACTATTGTCGATCTTAAAGTTCCTTCTTCAGGCAGAATCAAGAAAGTTCATAGTTCTACAGGTAAAGCGATCGAAGCACGAGATCCCATTGCTAGCTTATCAAATGAACGGTTGAGTAAGCTTGAGGTTCAGCAAATTTCTAGTGAATTGAATGCCATTCAATCAGAACTAGCCACAGAAAGGGACTTACTCCAGCGCAAATTGAAACTTTTAGAAACTATGAAGTTAGATTTAGACAATCAAACTAGATTAGAAATCCAGATGGCTCAACAGTCACTAGAGCAAGTCATACATCAGCGAGAAAGTGCCTTAGCCCGTCGCAATGTTGCTCAAAAAGACTTTGAAAGAAGCAAAAAATTAGTAGCTGCAGGGGTTCAATTCTCAGCTAAGTTGGATCGAGCTCGCTTGAAGTTAGAAGAAAGCAATGCAGAAATTAATCTTTTAGAAGCTCAGTTACGAGAAATGCAGGCAAACAAAAATGCAGCTCAACTGGGACTCTCTTTGCAACGTAGTGCCAGTAATTTTGATCCCCGCATTCGCTTGCAAGAAACGGAATTGGAGATTGCTGAACTACAAAAATCAATTAGTAACAAAGAAAAAGCGATTGAAGATACTCAAGCAGAACTAACTGCTGCTAAAACCGATTTAGCAAAGCATAGTCGTTATTTAGTGACCGCACCGACAACAGGAGTGATTTGGGCCCTGTCGGCTAGAGAAGGTCAGTTTCTACAAGAAGGAGAAGACCTAGGAAAATTGCTCGATTGTAGTCGTAGGTGGGTAGATGTCTATGTAGATGAGCGAGCTATTCGTAAGATACAGCCAGGAACTACCGCAGAGATCGAACTCCGTGGTTCGGAAGAAAAACTTTTGACGGGACAAGTTAGTTCTGTGCGTTCTGGATTGGGAAGATTAGCGGTGGGGGAAGAAGAAGCCTTTCCCCTGGTGGCAAATATTCCAAGACATAGCCATGTCCGAATTGATATCGATAGTACTGATATTAATAGTAATAAAAACCAAATCGAAGCCAACAAATTTTGCTACGTAGGATATACAGCAAAGGTTAAATTTAAAACTTAATATCTGTATTTAATACGCCTAGTGTGGATTAGCTTAGTTGAGAAATTATTAGTTCGTAGCTATTAGCTATTAGCTATTAGCTATTAGCTTTTAAAACTGTTTAATAAGACAATTATTTTATACCTTGATTTACGTAATTGCCTAATTTTTGAGCTATTCCCTAGGTCATTTAAATTCACACTAGGCGTTTAATATTACTGATTAAGCCTCAGCTAAGTTGGGTTAGTTCATTTCGTATAATAAAATTTTGAAAGTAAAAAAGGATCGTAAAAAATATTCTAAAGCAATCTCTCAGCTACTATTATCTTCATGGCCTCGTAGAATCTTGCTACTAGGGGGAATATCTTTCCTGGTAGCATTGAGTATTCTTAGTTGGGATAGTTTAGGGCCAACGATATTTTCTCCAGAACAACTAACCTCACCGCAACAGTTTATTGAGGAGCAAATTACAACAGAATACTTTAATGGAGAGTTTGGATCTAGTAGCGAGCAAATAGATCGATTTATAAATTTATTTCCCAATAACTTGCCGATCGGCAATATTCTTGATTTTTACTGGCTACCAGAGTTTATGCAAGCTCCCGATCGGCCTTTTGATTTGCTATTGCCAATATTAAGTGTAATTTCTCTTTGTTTACTGCTGAGATTTATTCATTACAATCAAAGATCTCGTTTGTGGATTAATGGATTAGTTATCTTTGCGGCATTAAGGTACATGATTTGGAGGACATTAGCCACTCTCAACTTATCCGATCCAATATCCTCTGGATTTAGTTTGTTTTGGTATATTGTCGAATTCTTATTGATTTTAGATTTTATAGTTGATAGGATTTTTTCTATCCAATCTACTCAAGCCTTACGCTCCAATGAAGCAAATTTGTACTCTTGGGATGTTATAGAAGATCGCTACCAGCCCTCTGTAGATGTGTTTATTCCTACCTATAACGAGCCTGAATCGATGTTGCGTAGAACGATCGTTGCTTGTCAGGAATTAGACTACGCCAACAAAACTATTTATATATTAGATGACACTCGTAGAAACAATATTCGCAAGTTGGCTGCAAGACTAGGATGTAAATATATTACTCGTCAAGATAATAGTCATGCCAAAGCTGGTAATTTAAACAATGCACTTAAGCAAACAAATGGTGAATTAATAGCCGTCTTTGATGCCGATTTTATTCCTTATCCAGAATTTTTGACTAGAACGGTAGGTTTTTTTCAGAAAGACAACACTGCTTTAGTTCAAACACCCCAGTATTTTTATAATAGCGATCACCATCTCCGCAATCTGGGCTTGTCACATCAGATTCCATACGATATGTCTTTTTTTTACCATTCACTATCTTTTTTGGATTCCTATAACGCTGTTGGGTGTTGTGGTAGTTGCTATCTTGTCAGAAGAAAACCTCTCGAAGACATAGGTGGTTATGTAACTAAATGTTTAGCAGAAGATTTTCCCACCTCAACTAAATTGTTAACTGAAAAATATCGAATTGTGCATCTCAACGAGATTTTGTCTGCTGGTGAATCAACCCGCACCCATGTTGATTTTATTAAGCAGAGAATTCGCTGGCACTACAGCAACTACCTACTATTTTTCTGTACAGATTCGATACCTATCTGGTCAAAGTTGAACTTTGTGCAGAAGATCCTGTACTTTAAATTGTTTTGGTCGAGTTTTCAACCTTTTTTACGTCTGATAATTATTCTGATGCCATTGCTGAGTCTTTACCTGGGAATTGCCCCACTACGAGTTCAACCAGGAGAATTACTTTATTATGCCTTACCTTGGCTTTTATTGTCGATCGGGACTAAATTCTGGTTATCGGGATACAAAGAATCATTCTTGTGGTCAGAAGTTTATCGAACAATTCTTTGCTGGCCATTGCTAAAACCTACCTATTCTATGATCAAAAATCCCTTTGGCTTGAAGTTTAAAGTTACTCGAAAGGGAGTTCAAAACAATTGCGTCAACTATAATCTGACCTATACTTGGCCATTATTATTAGTGATTGCTTTATCCCTCGGACTGATTACAGCTCATATAATTGGATTTTATCTGGATTTTTGGGATACTGTACTATCTGTCGATCTAGTTATACTCTCAATTCTCGTAATTTATAACTGCCTAATTCTTAGCTTGGCTTTTATTGCCACAATCGATCTTCCTGAGCGTCGAAATGTCGATCGCTTCGATCTGCAAACATTTTGTAATATTTCCTTCTTTGATTCCTCAAAAGACACTTCTAGAGCTATTTTTTCATCTTCAGGAAGTATAGAAAATATTTCTGAAACAGGGGCAAGTTTATCACTACCTAAAAATATCCAAATACGTCCTGAAACTACTGTCAGACTAGAATTACCTGAATATCAAATTTCGATGAAAGGTGTCATCAAGCGTCAACATCATCAAGTAGGAAAAGAAATACTGGGAATTAGTTTTCTCGATCTTCCAATTAGTACTTATAGACATCTAATTAAAATTATTTATTTTAAAAATCTTAAAGCAAAAAATACGATTGCTAGTAGCAGTTTAGATATTGTTTTTGGCTTGATATCTACTTTGTTTCCTATTGGTAAAATCAGTCGGATCGTACTGAAGAGGTGAACCGCATCTCGTTTTGAATCAGACGCACAACTCACAGGCTTGAGTCAGATTCAAGCCACGTATCTTTGAGTTTTAATATTAAATCTGCTTAGTAAAAAATGACAATTAGAAAACAAATATACTCTATCTACGAGTAAAATTGCATTGACCAATTATAGTAGTGAGCTTAGAATATCGGTCTGATTCTTAAGCTCAATTTATGTTATTTAATTCTTTTGAATTTATATTTGTATTTCTACCGATCGCTCTGTTGGTGTTTTTCAAAATTTCCCAAATAGGTAATTATAAATTAGCAATAGTCTTTCTGGTAGCTGCTTCTTTATCTTTTTACGGTTGGTGGAATCCACCATACTTACTATTATTATTTTTTTCTCTAATATTTAACTACTTCATTGGTTCGGCTTTAAGCAAAAATTCAAAACATAAATCAATCAATAAGGTAATCCTATTTATAGGAATTACCATCAATCTTGCTCTAATTGGTTATTTCAAGTATGCTAACTTCTTTGGCTCTATTGCTGATGATTTACTAGGAACTAATTTTGATTTGGAAACAATTATTCTCCCCCTAGCTATATCATTCTTTACTTTCCAACAAATTGCTTACTTGATAGATGCTTATAAGGGAGAAACTAGATCGTATCATTTTCTGGATTATTGTCTTTTTGTCACTTTTTTTCCACAACTAATTGCAGGCCCAATTGTACATCATAAAGAAGTAATGCCTCAATTTGCCGAGCGATCTACTTATCGGTTTAAATCTGAAAATATTGCGGTAGGAATCACTATTTTTAGTCTGGGATTATTTAAAAAAATTGTCTTGGCAGACAATGTAGCCGTACACGCTACCCCAGTCTTTGATGCTGCATCCCAAGGTACAGCAATTACGGCGATCGCAGCCTGGATTGCAGCTTTAGCCTACACATTACAACTTTACTTTGATTTTTCAGGATATTCGGATATGGCAATTGGTATAGCGAGGATGTTCGGCATCAAGATACCAATTAACTTTAACTCTCCTTACAAGGCTATCAGCATCAGCGATTTTTGGCGGAGATGGCATATTACTCTATCTAACTTTTTACGCGACTATCTCTATATTCCTCTTGGTGGCAGTCGTAAGGGAGAATTTCGTCGCAACTTCAATTTACTAATTACCATGCTGTTGGGTGGTCTTTGGCATGGTGCTGGTTGGACTTTTATCTTCTGGGGTGGACTCCATGGAAGCTATTTAATTATTAATCATCAATGGCGTCGTTTCCGTAAGTCTTTGGGACACGACCTAGAAAATACTAATTGGTTCGATCGAGGTTGCGGTTGGTTACTAACTTTTATTGCAGTTGTAATTGCCTGGGTTTTTTTTCGTGCAGAAAGTATGGATGCTGCTTTAGTTATTTTCAAGGGAATGATTGGTTTGAATGGCGTGTCTTTACCAGATTCATTATCAACAGAAACGATTTTATTGATGATTTTGTTGCTGATAATTGCTTGGTTTATGCCTAATACACAAGAATGGATGGAACTATATTATACCGATAGAAATATAGAGATATCTGAAAATAATTCAAATTATAATCCGCACTTTTGGAAAAGATTGCAATGGAAACCTAATACGCTTTGGGCGGTAATTACAAGCATTATGACAACAATATCGTTGTTACATCTTACAAAAGTTAGTGAATTTTTATATTTTCAATTTTAGAATTAATTATCATTGAGAGATTAAAAAATTATGTTTAATGATTATTTGAAAAAGTATTCTTTTTTATCTGCTATAATTTTGTTTTTTATTGGAGCAATTAACTATACTGTCGATCCATTGTGGTACGGCAAAGGAAATAAAATTAATGCAACCAATATAGCATTTAATGAACGTTTAACTAAAACTAATCTTTATTTACACAATGCACCCAAAGAAAAATATGATTGTCTGATTTTTGGTAGTTCGAGAACTACTTTACTAAATACTTCTCTGCTGAAAAAAAATAACTGTTTCAATTATTCTTTTAGCGCGGGTACTGCTGAGGATTTTTTCAAGTATGCTAAATACATTGAAGAAAAAGGAGTTAGTCCTAAAAAAGTTTATATAGGAGTTGATGCCTTCAACTTTGATGCGGAAAGAGCCATAAAACATAATATTAAAATTGAAGAACGTTTGCCTTTATATCAGTCTTACTTATTTTCCAAAGATACATTGAAACTTTCTATAAATACAATTCTTAGAAGAGCTTCATTACCCAGGTATTATGACGATAGTTTTCAGGTAAAAGTCTTCGAGGATACTGCTGAATATAAGCCTAAATTTATCGAGCAGACATCTAATAATAATAGTACTTGTGATTTTACGCGCATTTCTTACTATAAAAAATTAAAAGCTCTCTTTCCCCAAGCTGAATTTATTGCTTATGTACCGCCTGTTTCAATATGGGAACTTTACAATAAAAGTTAT
The DNA here is from genome assembly GCA_964468145.1 of uncultured Pleurocapsa sp. Lineage (GTDB taxonomy): Bacteria > Cyanobacteriota > Cyanobacteriia > Cyanobacteriales > Xenococcaceae > Waterburya. The sequence continues at coordinate 1,122 of CAYXWE010000084.1, read as the reverse complement.
CATAGAGGCATATTGAATTGTCAATTAAAAGGAATTCATCGAGTTTCTCAATTTTTTGATGCTATGTATGATTTTTCCTATCCTTCTGCTGTTACAGCGAACGTTGCCAATACTTATGATGGTAGTCATTTTTATCCCCAAGTAAACAATACAATTGCGAAAGTAATTGAAGGAAGAGAGTCTAACTTTGGGATTAGAGTCGATCGCATGAGTGTAGGCGAATATCAGAAATTTTATCGAAAACGGCTTAAAATATTTTTAAAGAAACTGGGTAAAGAAAAACTTTTTAGATGAATTGAAAAAGTAGTTTTAAATTTTGATTTCAAGTCCGCGATCGCACTTTTACCAACATCAATATTAGACTTATGCGCATAAATTATTTGCTTAGTGGATGTGATGACAAAAGACAAAGAACGAAAGACTAGAGATGGTGAATTAATGAAAATCAAAAGTTATGGTTTTTAACCTATAAAACCTTCAGGAAAACTTCATACAACGCACCCCGCCCTCTCTTTACTAAATTTGTAAAAGGGTTTTTTTGTCTAATTATTTTTCAGATAAGCTTTTCAAGATTTGTATCAGTTGTTCTTGTTGATTAGATAATTGTCGTTGGCGGTCGTTTAGATTTTTCATTAAGTCGTAACTTTGTGTTTGTACCGAAACTAAAGTACCTACTTTATCAGTAAGATCGCGCATAGTTGAGTACATCAAATCGCGATCGCGTTTCATTTCTGCTATATCTGAAGTTAATGCTGCTATAGCCTTTGCATTGGATTCAACCAGTTTTTCAAGTTCGCTCATTGGTTTAAAATTTTAACTGATTAGATTTACTTTGAGATATCCACCTTGATTGGCAGTCGGTGGGGGATGTCTTTGATTTTATTTTGTTTTCGACTTGACAATGTTAATTAATCAATAAACTGACTGAATCTGTTCTAATACTCGATCGATAGTTGTTGCAGGTTCGAGACAAGATAAACCCTGACAGACTAAAGCGATAGAATTGTCTGGTAAATCTGTTTCTATCCGCAAGACAGTAGTGGGTAGATATCGGGTATGTAGTTGTTGGATATTCTCTAAACTAGTCTTAACGCTCGTACCATGTAAAAACCAATCTAATGC